>JACMLA010000141.1 GCA_014379815.1 Bryobacteraceae bacterium
CAGATAACTGCGTGTGCTGCGATCGGGATGACAACGTTCTTCTGGGTTGAGCCGGTGGTCCTGCGGTGGACTCCCGCGCTGGTAGTTGCGCTTACGGTAACGGCAATCTTTGCGACAGCTCTGGCCTTCTGGATACAGACCTGGGCTCAGGCCAGGACGACGCCGACGCGGGCGGCGCTGATCTTCTCTCTGGAACCGGTGTTTGCCTGGCTGACGTCGTGGCTGATGCAGGGTGAAGTGCTGACATCCCGCAGTATTGCCGGAGCCGGATGTATTCTGGCGGGCATCTTGCTAGTAGAGATCAGGATAGGACAGAAACCTGTCCGGCTGCAGTAATCTTCAGCACGGCGCTTTGCGTTCCGTTTGTTTTCCTGTAATCATCGATACGAGGGGCTTGGTAGAACTTCCATGAGTGTTTTAGACAAATTGCGCAGCCAGAAATTACTCTCTCTCAGCCTGTTATTGTGCACTCTGGCAATCGGTATTGTGATCGGAACGCTTGTCAATACAGGTGTGCGAGCTGCGAAGGATCAGGTGGCCGCAAAAGACGCGACGCCTCTGGTCATACCACCTGTTACGAAAGCCCCTCCAAATCAGTTTGTGGAACTGGCGCGGCGCATGGAACCGACGGTTGTCAACATTAGCACCGAGTACGCTCCGGCAACTGCCAAAGGCGGCAGTCGCAGGGGCGCACCGCAGGACGAGGATCCGGGAGAAGAAGAAGACAACGCTCAGGATCTGTTTCGACGGTTTTTCCGCAACGGCCCTGGCGGCGAGAACGCACCCCCAAGAGCCTTCCGGCGCAGTGCCACCGGTTCGGGATTTCTTGTGGATCCGAACGGCTACATCCTCACGAATTTGCATGTTGTCGAGAAGGCGGACCAGATCCGGGTCAGGATGCCGAACGACTCCACCGAGTATCGGGCGAAGTTGATCGGTTCTGACGAAGAGACCGATCTGGCGGTACTGAAAGTGGATGCGGGACGACCACTGGTTCCGGCGAAAATAGGAAACTCGGACGCGGTTCAGGTGGGTGACTGGGCTGTCGCGATTGGCTCGCCGTTCGGACTGGAAGCGACCGTCACTGCTGGAATCGTCAGCGCTACAGGACGCGACATCGATGGCGCGCGGGCATTTCAGCGCTTTATTCAGACCGATGCGGCGATCAACCCCGGTAACAGCGGTGGTCCTTTGCTGAACATTAACGGCGAGGTGATTGGCATCAACACAGCCATTGCAACGGCAACTGGCGGATACCAGGGTGTGGGATTTGCGCTGCCGGTGAATACCGCGGTTCAGGTCTATAACTCCGTCATCCGCAGCGGCCGAATGTCCCGCGGCTCCATTGGGATTACCTTCCGCAAGTACGGCGACGAGGTCCTGAAGGCTCTCGGATTGAAAGAAGGCGTGATCGTGGAAACCGTGAACCGGGGCGGTCCCGCAGAGAAGGCCGGTTTGAAACCGGACGATGTGATCGTTGCAATCAACGGCAAATCGGTGAAGAACGGCGACGATCTGGTGACACGCATTTCCGCGACACCGATCGGCGATCAGGTCACTGTGGTTGTCGACCGGGGTGGAAAGAGAATCGAGACGAAGGTGACTATTGCCGATCGGGATGAACAGCGGCAACTCTCCTCCGGAATACCCCGGACGGACCGGAGCGAACCCTCGGAGAAACCGGAAGCAGTCACAAGCGCAAAGTTCGGTGTCCGCATCCGGCCAACCAGCGAAAGCGAACGCACGGCAGCCGATCTGGAAAAAGGCGGAGTGGTGGTGACCACGGTCGACGAGGGCTCGTTTGCCGATGACATCGGATTACAGGTGCGGGACATTATCGTGTCCATCAACCGCCAGAGCATTAGCAACATCGAAGAGGTTCGGAGCATGCAAGCCAGGCTCAAAGGCGGGGACGCGGTCGCCTTCCGCATCATGAGGCCCGCCCCCGTTCCGGTCCAGAGGCAGGGGCAGACTTCCAGCAGCTATCTGGGAACCTATATCGCGGGAACGCTGCCCAATAATTGATCCTGGGCCATCTTGCGTTGGGTAACCCATGTTGCGTTTTGGTAACATGGAGGCTTGAATACACGAAAGCTACTGAGTCTCGCCCTGTTGTGTTGTTTGCTTACTGCCTCTACGGTGTCCGCGGCAGTGAAGAAGAAAGCGCAGAACATGACAGGCGCGGTTAAGTACGCTGCGAAACCCGGAAAGCGCAGTTCCGGCAAGAAGGTGGCGGCAGCGGGTAAAGTTAAAAGTTCCCGCAAGGTGGCAGCGGCGCCACTTCGTCAGTCGGCACCGAGCGCCCAGAGGTACATGGAGATTCAGCAGGCGCTAGCAGCGAGCGGTCACTACACCGGGCCTGTGAATGGCACGTGGGATGACAACTGCGTCGCCGCGCTGCGGGCATTCCAGGCAGAGCAGAATCTGAATCCTGATGGCAAGCTGGGAGCGCTCTCGCTGATTGCCCTTGGACTCGGACCGAAGCGGGAGCCACTGCAACTGCCACTAAGCCAGGTGCTGAGTAAGCCCGACAGCACTACCCCTGAGTAGTCTTTCAAATGGGCTTCGCACGCTGACCAATACGAGGTTTCTGTACCGATTCAGCTAGCTTTATTAGGTCGCGCTGAAACGGCGCGCCCGGCGGAGCACTTCCCTTCCCTTCCGGTGCGATGGAAGCGTAGAGCAAATGAGCGAAGACCTCCGCGTCGGAGAATATCCCTTCCACATCCGCCAGTTAACGTCAGAAGAAGGCGGAGGTTACCTGATTACCTGCCCCGATCTTCCAGCCTGTATGTTAGACGGTGAAACTCCCGAACAAGCTGTGGTCAGCGGCAGGGATGCTGTGAAGAGTTATCTGCTTACCTGCCTTGAGTTCGGGGATCCAGTTCCTGGGTCCGGGACAGTCGGCAAGACGTCCGCTATCTGAACTGAACTTCCCGAGACATTACGCGTTCGGTTGCTTAGGCAGGCCCAGCGGGACCATGCCCGGATCGAAGACGTGCTGCCCTGAGCACTCGAGCAGGGACTGACGGTGCTCTAGACCGCAGCCTGAAAACGAGCTCGCGGCGGTTCTTTTAAAGTAAGCTTCCCGCTCCGGCGTGTCTTGCCTGGCGCTGCTGGAGACGGTCTCGGCGCTTCCGCAGACCATCGCTGGGCGCATATTCCAGAGCAGCCAGAGTGTGTTCCAGCGCGGCCCGGTAGTTCCGCTCGCGGTGCTCGTAGTGCTTGGCGAGCTCTTCCAGAGCATGGCACCTGCGGGGATTTCGCGAGGTCGACAAGTCTTCCAGAATGGACAGCGCCGCTTTTGTATTGCCAAGCTTTTTCTCCAGCCGCGCCATCTCCCAAAGAGTTCGAAAAAGCAATTCGTCGGGTATGCGCTTCCCAATTCCTCTACGATAAAGGATCAGCGCTTTTTCATTTTGATCCGCAGCTGCGAGCCAGCGTCCCAGACCGATCATCTCCGCACCGTGCGTCAACGGAGCCGTCAGGGGATCCCGGAAAGCCCACGGGACCACCGCTGTCAGGCAGCCGAGCGTTAGTATGTCGAGGGCGTTGTGATGCAGAATCGGAACGACCCTCTGGATCTCGCGGGTACGGAGGTAATCGAAGTAGACGTACGGAATCATCTCGCCCGGCAGATCCCCTTCACGCTCCACGCCGAGGACCTGCGTTTCGAGTTCCACCAGACGGCAGCTCTCAAAACGAAGCTTCCATAATCTGCGGGCGCCATGCAGCAGATCGAGATGCTGCAGCCTCGCAAATGGAGTGCGGGATCGCGCCATCTGAAACCTTGTCTCCAGCAGAGGCTGATCATAGGTACGCCCGTTGTAGGTGACCAGCACATCGAACTCCGCAAGGTACTCCGTCAGACGATGCAGCAGGCTGGCTTCTTCTGAGGGTTCCCGCATGAAGAACTGACGCAGGTGAAAACCTTGCGAAGTGATCCGGCCGACGCCGACAAGAAATGCGTAGCACCCGGCGCCTCCGGCAAGGCCGGTCGTCTCGGTGTCGAGAAACGCCCACTTTGTCGGATCGCTTCGGGGGATGGAACCCGCTGAAATCGCGTCGAGCAAGTCATGGGGAAGCCCAGCGAGTGTGGAGATGTCGAGGTTGCCGTGCCGCCGGTGCGATTCCCAGAGCCGCTCCGTTTCAAAGTGGGAGCCAAACGGTGTCTGGACCTGTGCGCCGCTTAGGTACTCTTCTACAAAGTACTTCGCCGGGCGGAAGTCGTAACCGACTTCAGGGCGGGAGTCAATTTTTTGAGGGGGTCTCGGGCTGGCAAACTTCCGGTCAATACGTGCGATACGTTGTCGCAGGGTCGCGAGTTGTTCCTGTATGTCGAGCAAGTTTTGGAAGCGCGTTCGCCGTTTCTTTGCCTAGTGTATAACGGATCAGGTAGTGGCTTCGATCTCTGCGGACACGGTCTCCCATTCGGTCATCAAAACTGCAAGCTTCTCCCGTCCGGCACTCAGTTGCTGCGTCAAACGGAGGGTCTCATCGGGATTGCGAAAGTTGGCGAGGTCGGCTTCCAGCGACGCGATGTGCTCTTCCAGCAAAGCGATCTCGCGCTCGACGGAGGAACACTGCTGCTTCAACTTTTCGACTTTCAGGGGATTGACCCGCTTGCCCTTTTCAGCCGAGTGGCCGTTCTGTACCCCATTGGCACTTACCGGAGCCGGAGGTAATGCAACGGCTGCGGGGAGTTCGAGGTCGAGAGGCCTGCCCGATTTGCGCCAGAGATAGTCTTCGTAGTTGCCCGGATATACGTGCACTTCGCCGCCGCCAACTTCAAACACTCGGGTCGCCAGCTTGTCGATGAAATAGCGGTCGTGAGACACGAAAACCACGGTGCCGCTAAACTCGGCCAGCGCGTTTAGCAGGACGTCCTTGGCGCGCATGTCGAGATGGTTCGTAGGCTCGTCCAGCAGCAGAAAGTTGGAAGGACTCAGAAGCATCTTTGCCAGCGCATAGCGATTGCGCTCACCTCCGGACAGCACGCCAATTCTCTTGAAGACATCATCGGCTGAGAAGAGAAAGCACCCAAGCAAGCTACGGAGTTCGGTTTCCGTTTTCATGCGGGCACCGCTACTCAGGTCCGCCAGTAACTCCGCGTCAGGGTCGAGTTCCTTGTACTGATCCTGAGCAAAGTAATCCACATCCACGTTGTGGCCAAGCTTGAACTCACCCGCGGTAAGAGGTTCGGTGCCGGCGAGCAATTTGATCAAGGTCGACTTGCCAGCCCCGTTGTGACCCACCAGTGCAATCCTGTCCCCGCGCTCGATCACAAAGCTGACGTCTCCAAGTACTTTCTTGGGTCCATAGCTCTTGGAGACTTTCTGGAATTCCGCTACGGTCCGGCCGCTGGACTTGGGTTGGGGGAAGCTGAAATAGATAGTCTGCTCATCGGTGGGTAGCTCGATCCGGTCGATCTTCTCCAGTTCCTTGATACGGCTCTGGACCTGCCTGGCCTTACTTGCCTGGTAGCGGAAGCGGCCTATGAAGGATTCCAGTTGCTCGATGCGCTCGCGCTGATTTCGCTGCGCGGCTTCCAGTTGCAGTTTGCGTTCCTGCTTCTGCACCAGGTACTTCTCGTAATTGCCGCTGTAGAAGTGTGCGCCCTTGTTCCAGATCTCCAGAATTCTGTTTACCGCTTTGTCGAGGAAATAGCGATCGTGCGAGATCAGGACGAACGCGTTGGGATAGCTGGTCAGGTAATCTTCTAGCCAGTTACGGGCTTCCAGATCGAGGTGGTTCGTTGGCTCGTCCAGCAGCAAAACGTCTGGCTTTTGCAGAAGCAGTTTGGCAAGGGCAATGCGCATCTGCCAGCCGCCTGAGAACTCCTCCGTCCGCCGGTGCCAGTCCTCTTTAGGAAACCCAAGTCCATTCAGAACTGTTCCCACGTGAGCCTCGAGAGCATAGCCGTCCCGCGCCTGAAATTCGGAATCGATGCGATGGAACCGCTCGGCCACCGCGGTGTACTCATCGGACGCCGGATCGAGATCGGCCATCCGGTGCATCAGTTCTTCGAGTTCCCGCTCCATTTCATGAAGGTTCTCGAAGACCGACAGACATTCGGCGAACACCG
>JACMLA010000142.1 GCA_014379815.1 Bryobacteraceae bacterium
GAACATTTGCCAGGTCATTTGGAATCCTTAACGACAAGTTGATCTTTTGAAATAAATGCGGTACGGACCTGACCATCGCGCCAGGCTAGCAGGATCTGATTCCCGGTCACAGCTAGCTTGGGGAATCCAGTGGAGCGGGCCGAAGGTACCTCGGAAACGATTAGCGATGGAGACTTGGTGCCATCAAACGCGATGCGCCGAATCCGTAGCTGTGCTCTGCCGAACTCTGTTTTTTCCAGCCACACGGCAGCATAATTCTGATTATCGAGAATAGCTAAAGAAGGCCGCCCTAATGGATCGCCATCGTCGATGCGAATCGGATCGTCGAAGGTCTTGCCGCCATCCTGCGACAGCGACGTTTGCACCCGGGGTTTGTCGGCCGCACGAGTCATCCACGCGACGCCGACATGGTTCCCGTTAGTTGCGATCGAGGGACCTTCGGTAGGGCAGCCATTGATCTTCCAACCGTCTTCATGCAAAGTCTTCGGCTTGCTCCACACTCCGTCGACCAGACGAATGAACGAAATATCGCGGATCTCTCCGGGGAGGTGATCGCGATATGCGGCGATCAGACCGTCCCGGGTTACACCGATCGCTGTCTGGCAACAGGAGCAGGCGTCGGTGTCGACCTCGAGGTCTTTGGCCACGGAACCATCGGACCGGAAGGAGACATATCGAACTGTCTTGCGATGCGACCCTTCTCCGGCGCTGTCGTGACCGTGCGACTCGGTCGCAGTACCTGCCGGGGGCGACAAATAGATGGCACTCGCCGAGTTCGGTACGAAGCTTAGGAAGCCGGCATAGTCTTCCTTTTCATCCAGACTCATCCCATGCACTTCGCGCCATGTCGAGGTGCTTTTTTGCTTCATGGCAATGCGTATCCCGTAGCCATGTGCGCCACCGTCAGCCGACCGCGTGAGCCAGTGTGCCAGCATCGAACCATCCGGAAGTGCCGCAATTGCAGGAAAATCTGCCCAGTTCACAAACCAGTTCTTCCCGGTTGCGATGGTTTCCGCCGGTGCCCATTCCTTACCGGCCCATTTGGAGAAACGCAGCGCATGTCCCTGGCCCGGAACAGGGTCGATCCAGGAAAGATAAATGGCACCATCCGGGCCAGTAGCAAGGAATGGCATCCCGCTCTCTGGTCCTGCTGGAGTATCCAGCGAATGGACACCTGCGAAGCTCAGGGCGCCTGCCAGCAGAGCCGTATATAAAACTTTCATTGGTTGTCACCTTAAAAAAAAAGGCCTGTTCAGTTCCAGCAGGAAACCATAACTGACTATGTGCAGTACGCAAACAGGAATACGCGACACTGCGTCAGGCGGATTGTCTGCGATCCCCATAGATGAGGGAATGCACGACAACACCGGAGCCGCGGGAGACTTAACTTAGAGCTGGGCTGAGGTGTTAGACAACGGGGGAGGACGCTGGTGCAGCGAATGAGTGAATAGCTGCAGCGACGGAGTAGCTTCGCGGATGGGCCTAACCGGAAACCCATGAACAGGGACAGAACCCTGGTCAGTCCGGTCGGCTACAAACGCCAGCGTAGGACCAGCGATTCCGCCGGGTTCCTGACGGCAATTCGTTGGGCAGGAGGCTGCCGCCAGTACAGGCGCTCCGGCTTCACGATGCTTCTTGCAGCAACATTTTTTGACCCGCGAACAGGCCATCTTGCATAATGCCGAATTGGTTATGCGTGCAAGGAGTGGCGATGCAGCAACAAGCAGGAAACAGCAGAGAAGAGTGGCCGCAGTGCAAAGACGCACCCAGCACAATGCGACTCTGGCAGACATACGGACCATCGGATGTGCCTAAGTTAGCATGCGAACCTGCCTGATGGCTTAGGAGCGCTTACAGGCCCGAGTAATAGTCGTAGCCGCGTTCCGCCCAGTAATCGTTGGGGCGTTGGGCAGTAAACGAGATCGTCGCAATTCTCTTGATGTTCTTAATCCCGTACTTGACCGGGATAACGAGACGCAGAGGGGCACCGTGCTCTTCCGTCAGAGGAGCACCATTCAACTCCCACGCGAGCATGGTCTGTGGATGCAAGGCGCTCGCCATGTCGAGTCCAACGTAGTACTCTTCGTCCGGCGTATCGAGGCCGACCCATTTGCTCTCGCGCGGACTGTCCGGCGCGAACTTCTTCACGAAATCGGAGAAGCGTGTACCTTTCCAGGACGCCACAGTGCTCCATCCTTCGATGCACTTGAACTCCGTTGTCTGCCGGTACTCCGGAAGCTCCTGAATAGCCGTCAATCCGACTTTGACAGGCGGAGTGCCTTGCCGAAGCGTGAGAGCTACTTGCCAGTTGGCCTGAGGTCGATCGTCGCCGAGCCCAATAGTTCCGTTCTCCCGCAACTCGCCGATAGCACTCGCAGGGAACTCCGGCGCAAGATTGTTCGCACTGTACAAGAGATTAGACGAGACGCTCTCATTCCACTGGAGGGTCTTTCGAAACGCGACCGGGATTCCATCGGAGTCGGCACTATTGCTGGCGAGTGTCCATGCGCCCCAGGCCGCCGCCAGTCCGGCACCAAGCCCGAGGAAGGAGCGCCGGTTTCGCCTGCTCAATTCCCGAGATTCTTCCGGGGTCATCGTAACTGGCGCTGGATTCGTACTCATTGGCTGGACCCGACCTTTCCGGGCAGGGTGTTGGTTGCGGGAGCACCAACAGGCTCGTAGCCGCTGATCATCGAAGTGAAGTTGTGCCAGCCTGCCCGAATGACTTGCAGTACGTGAATCACAAGAAACAGAAGATACCCGAGGGTCAAAGCAAAGTGAATCAGCCGCGCCGTTTCGTACCCTCCAAACAGCCACGTCAACCAAGCTAACTGAGTCGGTTTGTAGATCGCGAAGCCCGTGAGAATCGATCCCAGGCCCATCAGGATGATCGACGAATAGGCAATCTGCTGGGCGGCGTTGTACCGGCCTTGCGGAGGCAACGGCCCACGCTTCAGGCCCGCATCGATGAGAGTCACTGAGATCGCATCGGGAAGGGCGTTCCTGCCAGGGACTAAATGACGCCATTCACCTGAGACGAGGGTATGAATCACGTACGTTAGTCCGATGATCGCGAAGAGCCACATCAGCGTGAAGTGGATGGCCATGCCGTCGGCAAGGTGACTCGGAATCCGCAACGTAGAGTAGAACCAGTCGGGGAAAAACTTCAGCGTTAAGCTGCCTATCGTGATGTGGTAGACATCATGAGCCCAATAGATCAGGATCCCGCTCCAGATCATGAGGAGCAAAACGATGGAGTTTGCCCAGTGAGTCCAGCGCGTGACGATCTTATGTTTGAGCTGAAGCATTAGGATTGGCTCCCTCCGGTGTATCCAGCGTTGCGGCGACTCTATTCCCGCACAGCAGGTAGACGCGGCGTTTGACGGGATGCGTGACAATAACGTAAGATGTGAGTTTGCGACTGGGAGTGCTGTGTGCCCATTCGCTTTCTTGTAGTTGAATCTGAACGGCGGTGCCGGGGACCGCGGCGCTTTTCAGCGCCGGTAAGCGTGTAACCGGCTGGGTCGCAACGCAAAGAACTCCTCGCTGCGCGACGTTCCCGCCGAAACCATACAGGATCTGGAATCCCTGCACCGGGGTACGCACGCTTTGATGAACTGGAACCGGATTAGAGTGTTTAGCGGCAGTGCCAACCCTTCGCTTGCGCTGGACGTTTGTCTGGCGCTCGGCGTTGAGGTGGGCGATGTCTCCTTAAAGCGGTTTGCCGACGGAGAGATCCATCTGCAGATTCTGGAAAATGTGCGCGGAGCCGACGCTTTCGCAATCCAGCCCACATGTAATCCAGTGGAACAGAATCTGTTTGAATTGCTGCTGATGATTGACGCTCTGAAACGGGCATCGGCTGGCAGAATCACGGCGGTGCTGCCGTATTACGGGTATGCAAGGCAGGACCGGAAAGACCGGCCGAGGGTGCCTATTTCTGCCAAACTGGTAGCAAGTTTGCTCGAGCGGGCCGGGGCCGACCGGATTCTCACGCTCGATTTGCATGCGGCGCAGATCCAAGGATTCTTCGATATTCCAGTCGACCATTTGTTCGCTGCTCCGGTCATGATTGAGCATTTCCGCTCTCTGACAGGTGCCGATACAGTGGTCGTCTCTCCGGACGCTGGGGGAGTCGAGAGGGCACGTGCCTTTGCCAAGCGTTTGAACGCGCGACTGGCCATCATCGACAAACGCCGGGAGCAGGCTAACGTTGCCGAGATCATGAACATCATCGGTGACGTGGAAGGCATGCACTGCATCATGGTGGACGACTTGATCGATACCGGCGGAACCCTTGTGAAAGGCTCCGACGCTTTGATGGCTGCCGGTGCGTTGTCGGTGGCTGCCTGCGCCACGCATCCGGTTTTTTCCGGACCGGCTATTCAGCGGTTTGAAGAGTCACAGATCCGCGAGGTTGTGGTAACAAACTCTATCCCGCTGAAGGAAGATGCCAAACAGAGCGCGAAGGTCCGCGTGCTTTCGGTTGCGCCGCTGCTGGCGCGCGCTATCCAGTCGATCCACGAGGGCGGCAGTATCAGTACCTTGTTTACCTAAGGTTCAATTTGTATTTACGTAGCAACTCACGCCTCGAGCGTGATTCGGGAGTCAGTACCAGATGAGAAAAGAAATTACAATCACCGCCGAGGTTCGCGAGACACGAGGCAAGAATGAAGCGCGTCGTCTGCGGGTTCGCGGTTTTGCCCCGGCGGTGGTGTACGGCACCGGCGCCGATCCTGTCGCAGTATCGGTTAGTCCGAAAGAAGTGAACGGCATCCTGAAAAGTTCTTCCGGTCACAACACGATTTTCAACATCAGCCTTGGCGGTCAGGTATCTCCAGTCATGATTGTGGACTGGCAGCATGATCCGATCAAGGGCAAACTGCTCCACGTGGATCTGAAGCGGATCGATCCTACCGTCCGGATGCACGTGAAGGTTGCCGTACACACCCACGGCGAACCGGTGGGCGTCAAAATCCAGGGCGGCCTGCACGAGATCATCACCCGTGAAATCGAGATTGAATGCCTTCCCGATGAGATTCCTGAAAGCTTCACGCTCGATATTGGGGAGCTTGGCATAGGTCAGTCGTTCCGCGCCAGCGATGTTCCGCTGTCCGGGTCGATGCGGCTGCTGACGGCTCCTGATACGGTAATCTCTCACGTAATCGCACCGCGTTCCGTCGTGGCTGATGAAGAGGCCGCCGCTGTGCCGGAACCGGAAGTGATCAAGAAGGGTAAGAAAGAGGATGCGGCCGCTCCTGCTGCCGCTGAGAAGAAGGACGAAAAGAAGAAAAAGTAGCCGGTGGATTTGTCTGAGGCGTTTCTGGTCGTGGGTCTTGGGAATCCGGGAACGGAATACGAGAACACCTGGCACAATCTTGGATTTCTTGCAATCGACCGTCTGGGTCTGCGAAACAGCATCCGGATTACCCGTCCCGAGGCCAGAGCATTAGCAGGCACCGGGAGAATCGGCACCGCCGAAGTTGTGCTGGCAAAGCCTCAGACGTTTATGAACCTCAGCGGAAGTTCGGTTGGGCCGCTGTGTGAGAAGTACAGAATTGCGGCACGCAACGTAATTCTGCTGTACGACGAGCTGGACCTTCCATGGACCGGAGTTCGCATCCGGCCCAAAGGGTCAGCAGGTGGACATCACGGGGTGGAGTCAGTAATCAAAGCCCTGGGTACACAGGAGTTCCCGAGAGTTCGCCTGGGAATCGGTCCCGACCATCCTGTAAAGAGTGGTGCGGATTTCGTGCTTTCTCCAATACGGAAAGCGCAACTGGAAGAGCTGGACGAACTGCTCGACTACACGTCGGCGGCAGTCGAATCCACTATCGCTGAAGGCGTCGAAAAGGCCATGACGAAATACAATCGTCGCGCCCGAGGCGAGAAGCAAGAGGCCTCAGGCGAGCAGTAAGGGGCCTCAGGCGAAAAGCAAGGGGAATGATGAACCGGATTTACGAAGAACTGTTTATCCTCCGGCCAGATATTACCGACGAAGAAATCGCTCCCGTGGTGGAGCAGCTTCGCGGTATTGTCACCACCGCCGGCGGAACGATTGACAAAGAAGAGCGCTGGGGCGTACGTAAGCTGGCCTATCGGATCGATAAGAAGTCCGAAGGCTACTACATCCTGCTGCAAATGAGCTGCCCGGCAAGCACGATTAAAGAGATTGAGCGCCGGCTTCGTGTAAACGACGCGGTAGTGAAGTATCTCACGGTGCGGATTGACGAGAAGCTGAAGTGGCTGGACAAACGGCGCAAAGAACGCGAGAAGCGCGCGGCCCGGAAACCGGCGGTTGCCCCCGCGACTCCGTCGATGCCTGGCGACGAACTCCGTCCGCTGATGCCGGCATCCCCGTCCTCTCCCGTTCCGGGAGCTCCGGTCCCAGGCGCTCCTATGGTGCCCACTACGGCCCCGAACGAAACCGATTTGATGGACCAGGAGGCGGCTATGACTTCTGCGGCTCCGCCTGAAGGAACTGCCCCGGAAGCACCAGCGCAGGAAGTGAAGGAATAGCTAGATGGCTGAACAAAAAGGTGGACGCCCGATCTCTTCGTCGATGAAGCCCACGGGTGGCGACAAGGCGATCGCGGGCAAAAAGCAGTACTTCCGTCGTAAGAAGCTTTGCCGCTTCTGTGTCGAGAAGATCGACGACA
>JACMLA010000143.1 GCA_014379815.1 Bryobacteraceae bacterium
CAGACGGTTGTGAACATAACGATTCCGGGCGCGAAGGAGTTCTTCACGCAGGAGACCGTCCAGGTGATCGCAGACAATCCCAGAACAGTCCAGTCTTCTGCGGTCAACGGATCCCGGGCAAGCGTTGGCCGACGTGAGTCGTCCGCCTTGATGTTCAACAGTCCAGGCCTGATTACGAGCTAAGCCGTTAAGCCGCTCTTGCAGGAACTGCGAGTTGGCCTTGCACTTCCCAGCGGATCACGGTCTTGCATGACCGACAAATCGTACTGAAGCTAGATCCATTCTTACTAAGGGTAGACAAACCGGATGGAAGCAGACTCCCGGCGCAGAGAGGGCAGCAAAATCTGGTTGAGATAGCGGATGCAAACTGTTCATCGCAGTTTCCGCATTTTTGGCAGTGGCCGGTCAGGCACGCGGCGGCGCCAGTATGGCTTTTGACGATCAATACCTGCTCGATTGAGCCCTACATCGAGCGTCTAGCGAAGCGAATGGCACAACCAAGGCAGTAACCTCTACCGAGCATGTCGATAGAAAACTGGAGTTGTATACATTAAGACAATCACCGGGTACTATTTACCCTAAGGGGAGTGGTCGCCGGTTGATGTTTCCGAGCATCCTGCCCGGGGGGTTGAAGAGGACGACGAGGCGCACTTCTACTCATAGTACTAAAATATTTAGGTACTACTTTGGTGATTACCGGTTTATACTCCACTCATGGCAAATCCAGCTTCCCGCGCAGGGTTCACACCCCCTCAGCACAGTCACATATACCGAGATCTTGAAATGCTTCGTGCCCAGGTTCGTGCAATCCGGTTGGATGCGTGCTCTTGTTTTGGCGCAGACAGCCCGGTGATCTACCGGTTGCAAGAAATGATCAACTCGATACAACGAGTGGAATGGGAGCTGGATCGATTGACCGTATGCCAGGGGGGTTCAGTGCGCGGCTCACGATCCCCCTTGGATAGGACCCATCAACGTAGTCGATCGGCCGGCTCATGAGGGTGGTCCACAGTTTCGGCCGTGGGGTTGGAACATAGAGTCCGGCCGGTGAAGCGGAGGTAGGCTCTGGTGGAGACCAACCGCCAAGGAATAGCTGGCTGCAACTTATCAAGAAGATGGGCGCGTACGATCGAGTGAGGTGAAGCTCTGATATGACCGTCTCGCAATTCATCAGCTCCGGTCTTGCAGAGGCTAAGGGTTGTGTTCGATCACAGGTTGGCTCGTCCGAAAAGTGAGCTGGTGGAAGCCAGTTGGCGTGCAGAGGATGGACATGAAGGTTGAATATGTTCCGCTGGAAGCCCTGGCGAGGCCGTGTTCCCTCAGTTGCTCTGTATCGCTCACGAATTGAGGCTCGCAATCGGTGGCTAGAATGATCGTTACTGCAAATGGGGCGAACTGAAAGTTTATTTCATTCCTCTTAGGCTTGGCTATGCTTGGTTAGGCTTAGGGTCGAAGGTGCCAGTCTCGCAACCGGCGTACCCTCTGCGGCGTCCTGGTGCGATTCGCCATCCGTCTGACCCTACACACCTCATCGGCTTCTCGAATGAACATCGCTGAGTTCGTGCGCATTCCACGCTTGTCGCGCCGGGGCGGGGCACCTTAGGTCGAAGTAAGCTGCAATCGTCGCAAACCGGTATCGGCGCGTAGTTATTCGGTGATTCGCGAAGCGGCCTGCCTGCTCCATCGCAGGGCTCGGTGGCGCAAACGACGCGGCAAGAACGATTGCACCTCCAGCCAGGAGCCGGTGAGCACGACTGTCCAACGATTTCCTGTGGTCCTGCACGATAAAGAACAGCGCTTCGAATGGGGTTTGTCTCGCATGCCAAATGATGCTTTGCACGATCACGAACCGTATCGTAGGCAGAGGATTGCGCAGCCCCTCCGTGGACATTTGGAAAACTGCTGTTACAACCGGCGTACCAAGAAACCGGGTCTGCGCTCGTCGGGCAATCGAGTTCGTAGAGTGGCTGGTTCGCTTCTGGCGCGTCCACACGGCTCAGCCGGATCGTAAACCCGGTGACTGCACACGTTACCCGGAGCGTGTCGCAATAGGTTTACACGTGTCATGCATGTTTCCGCTCGTAAGTAGGAAGCTCCGAATAACAAGAGCAAGCCGATGTAGCCCAGACTGAGGCCGGTACTGACAATGCAAGTGAGAGCGATTTCTATCCGCGATGGTTTGCCGTCGCGTTCACCCCAGTGTTGGCCGGCCATGTGGAGCTTATCGGCCGCTCCGTGAACAATGTGAGATGCTACATCGCTACTCCGTTGTTGTTATGCCAGTATCTCCCGCACGCGCTCCGTTGGGAGCGGCTTCTGCTTTGAACCTTAACCGGTTCAGGCCCGAACTTTAAACGCGCCAGATCAACGCCTCAAGTTGGATGATTCCGTCTGCCTCTTTACTTCTCGGCTTCCGTTCCTCGGCTTTCATACCGAGTCTCTTCCCCAACTCCCCGCCGGAACAACATGCCCCTGAGCTACGTCCACTCAGCGGACAATCCGTTGGACAACTTGCGTCCCGCAGCGCGACACCCTTTCGGATGACAACCAGACTTAGAACCATGTCCGCGAACGTGTCGTTCAGCGTCTAGTCGCCGTAACGTACCGCGACATCTCGCGTTGTGTCAAGTAGAAAAACGTGATTATTGTTGCGACTCGTTGATCCGGCTTGCACGGCTTCCTGGGCGGGAGAGCGGCGTTTGTCTGCCGATCGCGACTGGAAAGGCGTATGGGTTCAAAGTACGACAAACAGGTGGTTTCCGAACGCCCCTGGCGGCGAGGCAAATAGCCGTGTTTGTTCGTACGCCTTTGAATTTCCTTTTTGTTGGCCACACGCTCCTTTGGAACGGCCCGCTCGTTTAGGGATCCATGGTGACCTGCAGGTTCAGAACTCTCGATTCAGAATATCCAGTTCAGACCGACTATGGGAAAGAGCCCGAGCTGGGTTTCTCTCTCTTCTTGGTTTGTTACGCGGTTCCAGCCTGGGAATGCGTAGTTCTGCCGGTTGGTGGCATTCTGCAGGCCACCGAAGACGACCACTGGTTTGTCTCGGAATGTGAAGGTGCGATCTACCCTAAAATCGAGGCGATAGTAGCTGGGCGCGCGGGCGGCGTTGAAGCGCGCTACGTCCAGAACTCCACGTCGTTGCGCGGCGGACAGCACGGGATCAAAGGGTGTGGTTGGACGGCCTGTGAGATAGACGGTGCGTGCGGAGAAGTCCCACTTGGGATTGAGTGCGTAGCCGGCTACTGCATTGAAGATGATCGGGTAATCGAAGGAGCCCGGCCGCAGGACGCCGTCAAAACCCGAGTGGCGGGCTCGTGACCAGGACAAGTTTGTCTGGCCGAACCACTTCCGGGAGAACTTCTTCTCGAGAAAGAGTTCTACCCCGCGGACACGGCCGCGGCCACCGCTGGTGTACGGCAGAAGAAGGTCGTCTTGCCCGAAGCTGTCACCGGCGTTGGCGAGCGTGAACTGCGGAAACAGCGCGGCGACAGGGTAGTCTTTATAGCGCTTGTAGTAACCCTCGAGAGTGACGCGAGTGGTGTTGTTGACGATCCAGGTGAAGCCGGTGACCAGATGATCGGAGCGCATAGGAAGGAGCTGACGGTTCTGAGGGAACGCGCCGCTGACAAAGAAAACAGGCTGCTGATAGTAAGTTCCCCAGGCGAGGCGCCACGATAGCTTGTCGGTGAGACGGTAGCTGACGCCGGC
>JACMLA010000144.1 GCA_014379815.1 Bryobacteraceae bacterium
AGAAAGACGGCGCTATCAGCCGCGCTGAGCTGGAAAGCTCTGTGATTCATCCGGAAGATCTTGCCAGCTTTCGCTCCGAAATGGAGTGCTCCATTGAGAGCGGGCTGCTGGATGAAATGACTCTCCGGATCCTGAGGAGCGATGGCGAAGTCGGCTGGGTGCAGGTCTCCGGACGCTTCGAGTATGACGCCGACGGTACGCCCCGGAAGTTGATCGGTGTCGCCAGAGACATCACATCGGAACGTCGGGCCGAAGCGGCCCTTCGCCGAAGCGAATCAAGGTTGAGACGCCTGGTAGAAAGCGGCATCATCGGGGTCATGTACTGGGATCTGGACGGCAGTGTTCTGGATGCCAACAACGAGTTCCTGAAGATGGTGGGCTTTACCCGCGGGGAACTCGAAAACGGCGACATCGACTGGCGCGCCATAACCCCACCGGAATGGCAGTCCGCCGACGCTCACGGGATCGGGCAATTGCTTAACGTCGGCAAGATGGAACCATTCGAGAAGGAATACGTTCGTAAGGACGGGACCCGTGTGCCCGTCCTCCTGGCTGGGGCGATGTTCGAGGACAGTGTGCGTCAGGGAGTGATTCTGGTGCAGGACATCACAGCGCGCAAGGATGCAGAACGAGAGTTAAATAAAACCAACGACGCCTTGCGGCGGGCCAACGCCGATCTCGAGCAGTTCGCTTACTCGGCCTCTCATGATCTAAAGGAACCTCTGCGTATGGTCGGTGCCTTTAGCCAGCTTCTTCAGCGCAGATATCAGGGCAAGCTCGATGGGAAAGCCGACGAGTATCTTTCGTTTTGTGTAGAAGGCGTCCACCGGATGGAGGACCTGATCCGGGATCTGCTGGCGTTCACGCAGGCCGCCATGCCATCGGAACGTTTCGCAGTCCCGCCGGTTGACACGGTCGCCGTGCTGGGTCGTGCGCTGGAAAACCTGCAAGCCTCCATTGAGGAGACCGATGCCGTGGTCACTCACGACACTCTTCCCTCGCTTCAGGTGGAAGCCATTCACTTACAGCAACTATTCCAGAATCTGATCGGCAACGCTATCAAGTACCGTAAACTCACCGAAATACCGCGTGTCCACATTTCTTGTGCGAGGGAGAACGGAGCCTTTATCGTCTCAGTACGAGACAACGGTCTGGGGATCGACTCCCGCTACAAAGATCAGATCTTTGGGCTTTTCAAGAGATTGAAAGACTCCGCCGACACGACCGGGACAGGAATCGGTCTGGCGATTTGTCAGAAGCTAGTCGAACGCTACAACGGGCGAATTTGGGTCGACTCCGAGGTTGGAGCGGGTTCCACTTTCCATGTGCTGTTCCCGTTTGAGCAGGAGGTAACGGCGGCCTCTTCAACCTGAAAAAGCCGCCGTGCAAGGCCAAAGAATTGACCTTAGGGAGCAGCGGGCGCAGGGTTTGCACCTGGCCGGCTTGCAGTACTCTGCGCAACCAGACGGTTTGAGCCGCTCGCAGCTACCAGCGCTCTTGCAAAGTCTTCGTCGGTAGTGCGCTCGAGGATGGTTCGGACGTGGTACCACTCGCCTTGTGCGCGCTCACGGTCGACATCCATTAAAAGGTACCCGCGCCGGAACAGTTCTACGTACTTGACGTGTGGATGAGTTGCGCCGATCTGTGCCTGCAGGCCATCTGCCTGCGCACGGTCGTCGATGCCAGGAGAAGAAACCGCCGGTGTCACAAATTCGACTGCCAGTGGATTGTACCCGGTCGGAAGGAACGGATTTCCTGCGATCTCGTTCCCCCATGACGAGTGAATATCGCCCGTGAGTACAACCACATTATTGATGTTGTTTGTGGCGATTGTCTGGAGAAGGCGATTGCGGGACGCGACATAGCCATCCCATTGGTCGGAATTGAACGGCGCGCCATCGGCTCCGACAAGTTGCCCCATCATCGTCTGCTGTCCCAGTAAACGCCATTGGGTGCCGCGGCCCTGCGAAGTGCCTAGCTGGTAGTTGAGCCACGCTTCCTGATCCGGCCCCATAAGTGACCGGCTTTGATCGAAGATGGCAGGGCTGGTGGTTACTACCTGCTGACTCCGACCCGCCAGCCGGGTGTCGAGCATGATGAGATCGATCAGGCTGCCAAATCGGAAGTTGCGATAGATCTCGCCGTTGACATACGGATTCGCGCGCACCGGCATCCATTCAAACCAGGCCTGCGCAGAAACCGCGCGCCGGGGTGACCATGCGCCCTCTGTGTCGGGCTGATGATTTTCTGCGCCTTCCTTCCACGAATCGTTGGTGGATTCATGATCGTCCCAGACTACGATCGTGGCGTGCTGGCGATGCATCTCCTGCAGATCCTGATCGCTACGGTATTGCGCATAACGGGTGCGGTAATCCGACAAGGTGGAGATTTCCTTGTCTGGAGCGGGCACACGGTTCAGAGGAGTGCCATTGCCGTACTGCCGGTTTGCGTATTCGTAAATGTAATCGCCGAGGTGCAGGACAAAGTCGAGGTCACGGCGATTCGCAACCAGCCGGTAGGTATTGAAATAGCCGTAGGGAAGGTTGGAACAGGAAACTACGGCAAAGCGGGCCCGTTCGACTGACGCGAGGGGCAGAGTCTTTGTTCGCCCAACTGGCGAGGAACTGCCGCGAAACGTAAAGCGGTAATAATAAGTCGTTGCTGGATTCAAGCGCTCCACGTCGACCTTGACTGTGTAGTCGAAGTTCCCGTTGGTGTAGGTGAGGCCCCTCTGGGCATTGCGGCTGAAATTAGCGTCCTCCGCAATAACCCACTCCACGGGAATGACTTCTTCGTCTGAGGTGGTGGTTAGCCGGGTCCAGATAACGACGCGGTTGAGAAGCGGGTCTCCACTGGCCACGCCGTGCTGAAAGATTCCGGAGTTCTGGGCTTCCGCGTTACGCCGCAGGGAAGCACCTGCCGCCGCCGTGGTCAGGATCTGAGTGAATGCTCTACGTGAGACTGGCACAGCTACACAGGATGTCACCCTTTTGTTGATTTGTTGATTAATTCTGAGTGTCAATTCGGTTGCTGGTAACGATTCCGGGTAAACTGCACTTATGAAGTGGTGGCTGTTTGCGATTTTCGCTCCACTGCTGTGCGGTCAACAGAATCAGGTCCAGTTCAGCACCTGGTTTGGCGGGTTAGATATCGATAACGGCAACGCCGTTGCGGTGGGACCGGATGGAGACATTTGGTTCGCCGGCTCCACACGATCCCTTAATTTTCCAGTCAGAAACGCCTTCCAGCCTCGATGTGGAGGTGGCAGCGGCGGGTGTCAGGACGGCTTTCTTGCGCGTGTCAGCGCCGATGGCAGGACGGTACGCTTCGCCACTTACCTGGGCGGAACTGGCAATGACTTCGTTAGTGCCATTGTTCTCGATGGCAACGGCGATTCCTACGTGACCGGACTCTTCGAAGGTGGAGCGTTAATTGCCCGCTTCGATGGCGATGGTCGTCCAGTGTTTGCAAAGACGCTGGAGGGCTCGCAAGGTATGCGAGGTACCGCAATCGCTCGTGATCCTCTGGGCAACATCTGTGTCGCGGCATCTTCGGACCGAAGTCTTGTCGCTAGAGTGTCGGGCACAGGATCGGTCCTGTTCTCGAGATTGCTGCCTGAAGGTGCAGAAGCGATTACGGTAGCTGGGAATGCGCGTGGTCATCTGTTCGTTGGCGGTATCACCAGCAGCGAAAGAGCATTTCTGTACGATGTCGCTCCAGTGGAAGGTGCCGAGGCTCTCGTGACGATAATCGAGTCACCCTTTGTCTGGCGACTTGTGAGCAGCATCCACGTCGAAACGGGCGGAACGCTGATACTGACGGGCGAGTCGAGATTCGGCGGTGTAGCCGCCAGGTTTGACCCAACCAATCACAAGATGCTGCAGGACCAGCGCGCTGGGTCGTCATTGGGCAGGGCTACGCTGTCCCGCGCGGGGGTCCTTACCGGAGGCGTGGGCAACCTCGTGCAGGTGAACACTGCAGACTGGCGCTTCGTGAATGTCGGAGGAGTCGGAGCCTTCATCCAGCAGGCAACACAGGCGTCCGACGGCAGCCTCGTTGTCACGGGTACGGCGACAGCGTTTACAAGTTTTCTGCGTCCGGTGGAAGCCTTACAGGAGAGGAGCGGTGGTCTGGACGACGCATATCTCATGAGACTGATGCCCTTTGCGCGTCCTGTTGCCACAGCAGTGAACGCAGCCAGTTTCACAGGTCCGTTTGTGGCGCCTGGCAGCATCGTATCGGTATTCCTGAATCAACCGGCAGACGAAGTCCGGGTCAGTGATGTCCGGGCTGAGGTCCTTTATAACGGGTCAGGTCAGATCAACTTCGTCGTACCCAGTCAAGTGGTTCCAGGACCAGTGCAAGTCAAGTTGTTGCAGGAAGGTCGTGAGATCGCGGCAGTGACCCTAATCGTCCATCCGGTCGCGCCTGGAATCTTCACCGCAGTCGGCAACCAGGAAGTAGTCACGGCTTATGGAACCGGGATTCGGAACCGTAGCTCGCCGGAGCGCGTTCGCGTCTTTCTTTCAGGAGTGGAACTGCCGGTGACCTATGCAGGACCGCAGTCTGAATACCCCGGCCTGGACCAGGTAAATTTCTCATTGCCCGAGACGCTGCGGAGCCAAAATGAATTGGATTTCGTTCTTAGTGTCGACGGCAGGCTAAGCAATCCTGTACGATTTACTATTCGTTAGACTCAAAGTTTAGATTAAAAACCATGGACGAGCGCGCGTTTTACACCGAAACTCAAGCTACGAAGTCTGCCACGCTGAACTGTCCGAGTTGCCACTCCGCGGAGGAGTATCCGTTGCGATGGGTGGTTCGGAAGAAGAAAGAACGTCTGCCGCCGGGTGCCGACGAGCGTGGCCGTGCCCAGTTTGCCAAGTGGCAAAGCTACATGGTTCTGGTCGATGACAAAGTAACTTGCGCGAACGCACGCTGCCGGAAACGCTTCGACATCTCCGGTATCAAAACGACCGCGTTCCTCTGATCTGCATGTTATACTTCGGGTTCATGTACAGGCACGGGCATCTTCACCATCACCGGCATCATCTGCCGTAATGGGCTGAGCTCTCTTCACTGGAACGGATTCTTGAGCAAACAAGCCCGCGGCACCGATACCGGTCGCGGGCTTTTTCTTTTTCTATGAACCTCGATTTTTCCAAGCTAGACGGCCTCGTAGCCGCCGTTATCCAGGACCACCAATCCGGTCGCGTTCTGATGGTCGGCTTCATGAATGAAGCGGCTTTTCGCCAGACAGTGGAGACCGGGTTTGCGACGTTCTACAGCCGCTCCCGTGACAAGCTCTGGCTCAAAGGGGAATCATCCGGCCACAAGCTCATCGTGAAAGACATTGCAACGGATTGCGATGCCGACAGCGTATTGGTTCGGGTGGAGGCTGTCGGGCCGGGCGTGTGTCATGAGGGCTATGAGAGTTGCTACTACAGGCATCTGGTGGATGGTGTCTGGACTGAGAATGAGGAGAAGACTTACGATCCATCGGCCGTCTATGGGAGTGCCCGTTAAATGAAGCTGCGGCTGGGAATTCCGAAGGGTAGCCTCGAGAATGCGACGATTGAGCTGTTCCGGCGCGCAGGTTTCGCAATCACGATCAGCAGCCGATCTTACTTTCCTTCCGTCGATGATCCCGAAATTGAATGCATGCTGATTCGTGCGCAGGAGATGGCGCGCTATGTCGAGGATGGAATTCTGGACGCGGGTTTAACTGGGCTGGACTGGGTGGGTGAGAACGCTGCAAACGTGGCTACTGTTGTCGATTTGATCTATGCCAAACAGAGCTTCGGTAAGGTTCGCTGGGTTCTTGCTGTTCCAGAAGGTTCTTCGTTTCAGTCGGTTCAGGACCTCGAAGGCAAAATCATCGCGACAGAACTGGTGCGGACGACCGAGCGGTATCTCGAACGGAATGGCGTGAAAGCCAAAGTCGAGTTCAGCTGGGGCGCGACAGAGGTGAAGCCGCCGGTTCTGGCGGACGCCATCGTAGAAGTCACGGAAACCGGCTCGTCGCTGCGCGCGAACAAGCTGCGCATCGTGGAGACGATTCTCGAATCCAATACGCAGTTGATTGCGAATCACGACTCCCTGAAGGATGACTGGAAGCGGCGCAAGCTCGATGACATCCGGATGCTTCTGGA
>JACMLA010000145.1 GCA_014379815.1 Bryobacteraceae bacterium
AAGGCATTGCAGAAAAACATCAACACGCTTGACTGGATGACCGACCCAACCAAGAAAAGGGCACTCGAAAAGCTAAAGGCCATTCAGAATAAAGTTGGCTACCCTGAAAAGTGGATCGACTATTCGAAGCTGCAGGTAAAGTCTGGCGACAATCTGGGCAACTCCCTCCGTGCGAATCAGTTCTCTTACAGACGGAATCTCGACAAGATTGGAAAGCCCCCAGACCCGAAAGAGTGGGGCATGACGCCTCCTACCGTGAACGCTTACTACTCACCGCTTGAGAACAATATCAACTTTCCGGCCGGGATCCTGCAGCCTCCGTTCTTCGATGTCAAACTCGACGACAGCGTTAATTACGGCGGCATTGGTGCGGTGATAGGCCACGAGATCTCGCACGGTTTTGACGATCAAGGCAGAAAGTTTGATGCCGAGGGCAACCTCAAAGACTGGTGGACGGAACAGGACGCGACTGAGTACGAGAAGCGAGTCGGCTGCATCGACCGGGAGTACAGCGCGTTTGTTGCCACTGGCGACCTGCATCTGAACGGTAAGCTTACGCTGGGTGAGAACACTGCGGACAACGCTGGTCTTCGGCTGGCCTATCTGGCGCTCGCGGACGTCATGGAAGGCAAAGAGAAAGAAAAAGTCGACGGATTTACGCCCGAACAGCGGGTGTTTCTCGGATTTGCGCAGGTGTGGTGCGAAAACAGCACCGAAGCCTCATCGCGATTGCGGGCCCAGACAGACCCGCACTCACCAGGGCAATATCGGACCAACGGAACCGTGTCCAATATGCCCGAATTCTGGAAAGCCTTCGGGTGCAGTGAAGGGCAGCCGATGGTCCGTGGCGAAAACGCCTGCCGAGTCTGGTGAGCTTATCGGAGCGCTTTCTTCATTTCGCTTTCGACCTCGCGAAAGCCGGAAGGAATAGCCAGCCTCGAGGCATCGACCGGAGCTGAAGAGAAACCAGTCAGCTCCGTGGTCATTTCGACAAGTGCGCCGGAACCAGCAGCGCTCGGGGGAGTAGAGGCAACAGTTTGCTCAGGCTCGGATTTTTTCTTCCTGCCGAAGCCGCCGAGCCCACCTGCCAACGCGCCAATTCTTCCCGCACGACCGAGCGCACCAGACGAACCAGCCGCGGTAGCTACTTCGGAAGCGGTTGGCGAACTGGCTGTTGGTGCGTTGCCCTCAGATGCCGGTTGGGTGCCGTCTCCGCTCATGCCGATTTTCGTTATCTGGAGCACCGGCACTCCGTCGAGCTTCGACATCTCCTTCACCAGCTCGTCCATTCCTTTGGCATTCTGAGCCATCATCGGACCCAGCGCGCTGCTCATGGGACTCCACGAAACCTTCCCGGCCATTCGACGGTAAAAATCCCTGACCTCTCCATACCCGGGCATGTTGGGTGCGATCCACATGTCAGTTTGCATGTCCATCGAACCTTTGTTGCCGCTGTTGCGATCGGTACCTTCCATGGTTAGGGTCATGATCGTCTCATTGGTATTCATCCCTGAGATCACGCGCGTGTTCCCGGTCTGCTTTACGTCGACCTTGAACTTCATCTCGCCTTCGGGCTTCTTCGCGCTCATCTTCTCAGACATCCGTTTCATGGCTTCCGCCATCTCCGCAAAGGTCATGGAGGAGTAGGTCCTCTTTGCCATGTCGACGTTGATCATGGTCTCGGTCTGAAGGTCGATGATGTGGATCATATCGCGACTGACCGTGGCCAAACGGTCGCCCTTCAGCAGCACTGTCGATTCGATCGGCTCGCGAGCGGTCTTTGAAAAGGCTCCTGCCATCTTCATCATCCCGGCGGCCGCTCCGCCAGTGACTTTAGTCGACTGTCCATAGCTGAAGTCGGCATTGGCCGCCGAGCTAATCACCATTAAACCCAGGAAACATCGTAAAAACATAGAGCTGTCCCTCCCCGAACAACGCGGAACGTGGTTGGCAACAGGATCATCGGACTCACCTGCTGCTATACAATAGTCACCTTGAGCCAGCCCAGGAGTCCAGCCAGCACAGAGCCGGTGGTTATCCGTCCGAGCTTTCGTCTGGTCAGACCTTTTTACACAATTGCTTTCGCCCTTGTGGCCATCGTTTATTTCTTTAACAACAACCGTTCGGATCCTGTTGAGGCGCTGCTGGTTGTTCCGTTGCTCGTATTCCTGTGGACTGTGTGGCGTCACGTGCAGCAGTATTTCACGGTGATGACCATTACCGGCGGCAAACTACGCTACGAAACCGGTATCGTCTCAAAGACTACACGCACGCTGGACGTGGCCAAAATCCAGGATGTGCGGGTGGAACAGAGCATGGTGCAACGGCTGGTCAATGTAGGAAAGCTTGGAATTGAGACCACTGGCGAGCGGGGCGGACTTTCGATGAATAACGTAGATCGGCCGCAGCAGG
>JACMLA010000146.1 GCA_014379815.1 Bryobacteraceae bacterium
CGGTCGCCAATACCCGGGAGGCCTTCGGCATTCCTGACCCGGATGTCACAACGATTCAAATTGTTGTCGAGATCAAGACACTGCAGCTGGACAACCTGCAGTCGTTGTCAGGCAAAGAGCCGTACATCGTGCTGTACAAGACAACCCGGGCCTTCGACGCAGACGACTTCAACCAGGCTCGCGTGATTCCGCTGGAGTTCGTGGACGCCCATGTCTTGCGGTCCGATGATCTGACGTTCGGTGACCTGGGCGTGACTCAGGCGGAGCTCGACGCAGGGGATGCTCTTATCCTGCCGCGGGCACGAGATATACGACTCACCATTCGTGCGCTGGCCGGAGACGACCCAGCCTACTTCGCTAAAGGAGCAAACGTCGGCAAGACGATTCAGCTCAACGTCCGGCGCGAAGGCCTGAACGAAACAGAACTGCTCGGCAGAGTGACCGGAGTCCTCCCCCTGCGAGGCATCTACCTGCAGCCGGATCCGCCTCCCGCCTTCGATGGCGAGTTCAGTTCTTTGTTTTTTGAACGACCTTCCGGCACCAACCCGGGCATCGTCCAGAGGCTGGCTCAGCAGCTTGGGGTCGATCAGAAGGGCCTGACATTCACCGGCAAGCGTGGTGAGCGAGTCATCTTCGGATGCTCGCGGCGAATCCGGCACACGATGGCTCCGGACCACTCATCGCTAACTCTTGCGGCTAAAGAAGACCTGATGAATCACTGGCTCGTGGTTCTGAAGTTTGAGCTTCGCCGTGACTGGACCTGGGACGGTCTGAAGCATGTTGCCTTCGATATCTTCCGAACGCAGCGATTCCAGGCGGACGCTGTCGGCGACGATAATGGCGGTCAGCCAGTTGGAGACTGGGAGATCCCACGATCCGTGCCGCTGCTGGCTCTCGACCAGGCGCGGCGTGAATCGACGACGCTGATCTACATCGATGCAGTGGAGCCGAAGTCCGAGCGGCCACAACCTGGAAACCCTGGCGAAACCCAGTTCCCCGACCTGATCGAGCTGACCTACCGTGTGGAGCCAAGGTTCCGCACCGCTCCTGAGAATGAAGATGATCCGGAGGGACTGGAGCTGGAACTGCCGGTGACGACACCTCCCTCCCAGGTTCCGAGGCTGGCGTCAGCCGGTGTGGCTCTTTCAAAATATGAGCGTGCCGACGACTACTCCTCAACCGAAGCCAGAAAGCGATTCCTATGGCTGGAGTTCGAGCAACCCGTGCGCGACCCTAACGATGCCTACTTCATCCGCATGCTCGGGGTAGCGCCGGACCCAATGCTGTCCGACAACCGCTTCGAAACCTTCCTCGCACCGGAAGGTTCGCCCCTTGCGATCGATCCTGAGTGGATTCGCATGATCGCTTCGGATCAGCCGGACGACAACGCAGGTCTTTCGGCAATGGTCCAACTAGTGCCGTCGGACACCAGCGACAGACACTTCCTGATTCCTCTGCCACCGGGTCTCAACCCGGACAGTCCCGAGCTCTTCGGCTTCTTCACCTACGAATTGCGCGTAGGCCACGCGAACATCTGGTCGACGGCGCAGGGTCGTTTCGGACGGGCGTTGAAAACGACTGGCGTGCAGCATCCGGCACCCACGCTGTATTGCACCTGCACCAGAACAGAGACGAAGCTAACAGTCGAGGCGCCGTACTCCGAAGCCGTATTCAACGGCAAGAACATCACCGCGAACCCACCCCGTACGGAGATCTGGGCCTTGCTTTATGCCCAGGTTCGGCAAGCCGACGGCAAGGATTTTCGCAATGTGCTGCTAGGCGAACGCCGGCTCGCTTTCCGTCCAAGACTCAGCGGCAGGCTGAAACTGACCGGAGCTTCCATCACAGCGCCCTTTGAGAACGTGGATTCTACAGCCCGGGGGATCACGGCGTGGGAGCAGGGAGAGATTCTTTCTATGCTAAGGGAACTTGGCCTGCCAGACGATGCATCGCTAAGCGTCCTCTGCGTAGAAATGCTCCCGACCCAACGCGTGCAAGCAGCTTCGGCCTCCACCGCGCTGCTACCGACATCGCAGGTAGAGTCAGACGCCCGGCCGCTCTCCGATGACCTGGGCCATCACCGGATTCTTCGCTCCTCGCCACTCACGCCAGCCCCGGCGATATGCTGTCCGAACTGTTAAGCAACTGAGCGAGACTAAGACGTCCCGCGAGCTTCCTCGACTCTGCGATACGTTATTAGCAACTAGCCTTGCTGTCGCTGGAAAACAGGAATATCTGCCAATGAATTCAACTGCTGAAGAAACACTGGATCTGGGACGACTGCTGGGTACTCTCATCAGCTTCCGGGACGGTGATTTTGCCGCACGTATGCCGGTCGACCAGACTGGGCTTGCGGGAAAAATCAATGACACGCTGAACGACATCTTTAACCGAAATGCGTTCATGGCGCGCGAGTTTGCCAGGATCAGCGACGTTGTCGGCAAAGAGGGCAAGATCACTCAGCGGGTGTCCCTGGGCGCCGTATCCGGTGGCTGGGCCAATTGCATCGACTCCGTCAATGAGCTGATCGGAGACCTTGTCCAGCCGTCGACCGAGGTCGCGCGTGTCATCGGAGCAGTGGCAAAGGGAGACCTCACGCAGACCATGGCGCTGGAGGTCGACGGCCGGTCTCTGCGGGGCGAGTTTTTCCATACTGCCCGTGTCGTCAACACCATGGTGGATCAGTTAAACTCCTTCGCCTCGGAGGTCACCCGGGTCGCGCGTGAGGTCGGCACCGAAGGCCGTCTGGGCGGTCAGGCCGACGTCAAAGGCGTGGCCGGGACGTGGAAAGATCTGACAGAATCCGTCAACTCGATGGCTTCCAACCTCACCAATCAGGTCCGCAATATTGCCGGAGTTACGACCGCAGTGGCGAGGGGCGACTTGACGACCAAGATCACGGTCGATGCCCGTGGCGAAATTCTGGAATTGAAAAACACCATCAACACGATGGTCGATCAGCTCAGTTCGTTTGCATCCGAAGTCACACGTGTCGCCCGTGAAGTTGGTACAGAAGGAAAGCTCGGTGGTCAGGCAGAAGTCAAAGGCATCGGAGGCGTCTGGAAAGATTTGACGGATTCGGTAAACTCGATGGCCTCGAACCTTACCAACCAGGTTCGCAACATCGCCGAAGTCACAACCGCAGTAGCCAGAGGCGATCTTTCCCGCAAAATCACAGTCGAAGTTCGTGGGGAAATTCTGCAGCTCAAAGACACCATGAACACCATGGTCGATCAGCTAAATGCGTTTGCCTCTGAAGTCACACGAGTCGCGCGTGAGGTCGGTACAGAAGGCATTCTCGGCGGCCAGGCAGACGTGCGCGGAGTCGCCGGAACCTGGAAGGATCTGACAGACTCCGTGAACTCGATGGCCGGTAACCTTACCGGTCAGGTCCGCAACATCGCCGAGGTAACCACGGCCGTGGCAAACGGCGATCTGTCGCGCAAAATCACAGTTGCGGTACGGGGTGAAATTCTTGAGTTGAAAGACACCATCAACACGATGGTCGATCAGCTAAGTTCCTTTGCTTCTGAAGTCACACGTGTCGCCCGGGAGGTCGGAACCGAGGGCAAGCTGGGCGGCCAGGCTGAGGTCGAGGACGTCGCAGGCGTCTGGAAAGACTTGACTGAAAGCGTCAACTCGATGGCGGGTAATCTAACGAATCAGGTCC
>JACMLA010000147.1 GCA_014379815.1 Bryobacteraceae bacterium
AAAATCAGGAAGTAGCGTTTGCCATCGTAAGCGAGCGTACCGTCAATGGCGTTGAACCCCGGGTCGAACCATAACTTCGGTTCCGAAAAGGTCTTCCAGTCCCTGGTGGTCATCGCGTACAGACGGTGGTTATAGCCTGCATCCCCCGAGCCTTCGGTGTCAGGAAATCGTCCCGGAATCGTAGTCGACCAGAAGACGATCCACTGTTTCTGCCCCGCATCCCACGCAGCCTCGGGAGCCCACGCATTGCGTGCCGTGGGTTCGTTCTGAAAAACGGGGATCTCGCGCTGAGTCGTCCATTTCACCAGGTCGCGTGAGGAAGAGTATCCGATCTTCAGATCTCCGCCGGTGTCCTTGCGACTCCAGCCCCAGGTCCAGAGCAGATGCCATGTACCGTCCTCGCCCCTCGTGAGGAAAGGATCGCGCATCAGCATCCCAGGCTGTTCGGGACGGATCCATGCTTGGCCAGCGTTTAGAGGCTGCCACTGCTGCCCGTTCTGGCTAAGAGCGAAGTACACTCCCGTCTCGCCATTGTTCCGGAAAGAGGTGAACAGGAAGTGATCTGCCGCTGAGCAAATGTCGGACACCATGACGACCGCGATCGACAGAATGCGAAACGAGGTTCGTAGCATTAGCGCTCCCGGAAAACTTGTGGCGCTTCCGATATAGTGGCAAGGTCGAGTTCCAGCTGGGTCCGACCGTCGTCAGTTACCGCTCCTACTGTAAAGGCTCCCCAGCAGTTTAGCGACAGCTTTGCCAGACCGTTCTCAGGGTGCACGGTTATTGTCGAGTCGATGAACGTGGGGTGAAGGTGGAAGGTCACAGGATCGGTTAGCGGTCTGGAGGAATCGGAGACGGCAAGATCTGTCCGGAACCACCCAGCTCCTATCTCTGAAACCCGGGCGGTCAGGTTACGCCCATTGCGCGATGGCTCCATACCCCACTGACCTTTCTGAGGGTCATCCGGATCGACCTGGGGTTTAGGCGTCACGTCGATGGACAAAGTGCGTATCAAACCTTCACGCAATCGTTTGCTGCCCGATGCGGTGGAGAAATCGATAGCCACCAGCTTGGCAATCACCGCTGGCAACTCCATTTCCCCATCGAGCACCGGAATAATGCGTTTGTTCAGCTTCAGGGCTAGCAGCTCTTCCGGATACAAGCTTCGATCCCGATCGGATGGCATGTTCACAGCTAAGATGACTACCAGGGCATTATGAATAGCTTCGTGACACACCTGCTCCCAGTCGTCTCCGGGCAGAGGCGTGAAGACCACATCCTCACCGAACCATTCGGAAATGCACGCAGAAATCCGGTCCACAAAGGAAGCGCTTGCCGACCGCTCCACAATGTAGACCGCGTTGCGCAGGGAAGCTTGCTGAGCCGGGACGTGTACCGGTGTCTCCAGGAATTGCTTTTTGGTCGCAAGGCGTAGTTCTTCCGGAATGCTTCCTAATTCTCTTACTGCTCCATCGGTAATCAAACTTGTAATCAAGTCGAAAGAAGTAAGTAATGAGTTGGTCTGATGTTTGCGGTCTGCGAATACCGCGAGAATCTCCTCGTAGGCGTAGTAGGGCTGATACAACAGCTCTGCCTGACCCCAGTACCGGTCCCGCGCGCTTCGTTCCAGATGCATCAGAAACGGTTGAAAGAGAGTGCGCGCCGTGGAACGGGCCGATTCCAGACGATCCTTCTCGGCCAACTCGATGCGGGTGGCTAAAGGCCAGACGCGCAGGCTTGGTTCCCCACTGGGTTTACGCCGCTGCTCAAAGGCGGACCGGGCCGCCGCTGCGGCACCCTGCATACTTTGACGGTTCAGGGTGTAGCAGACGACCAGATCGTCGGGCATATGGACTGTACACAGACCGGAAACATCGGTGATTCCTGTCCGGCTGTCAATCAGGATGTAGTCGTAGTCTTCCCGCAACTGCCGCTTTAGTGCTTCCAGCAATACTCCGCCACCGAGCTTTGAGTAGAATTCCCTCCAGTCGAATGAACTGGCGCGAACGCTGTATGCGGGTCCCTGCTGTCCGGCCGGAACGAAGTCGATGCCGGCATCGTCTCCGAAGTCCCACTCCAGGGATTGCGAATACCCGATGAAGTCTGTATAGCGAAGATGCCAGTTCTTTTCATTGCCCGGCAGGTGCGCCTCGGTATGAAAGTCACAGAAGAAATCGATAAGTCCGGGAGATTCGCTAAGTTCTTTGTCGGCCAGAAACGGATGAAAGTACCGGTGCAATCCCGGTGCTTCCAGATCCCAGTCAATCACTAAGACCCGCAGACCATTGGTGGCGAGGATCCACGCGACGTTGGCCAGCGCCATGGAGCGTCCTGTGCCGCCTTTATAAGAATAAAAAGTGACAATTCGGCCAGACCGCGGTTTAGTTTCGGGCATTACCGCAGTTGCCCGGGGCCGGATAGCGTGGGATTAACGTCCGTATCGACGCCGAGCTCTTTTGCCGCCTGACGGGACTGATCATCTTCCAGCTTGGTGGGCGTGTCTCTTTTTAGCAGCGCCACATTGACTCTTTCCAGTGTTCGAATCAGATCCGGGAGGAAGGTCACAGTAGATCGGATAGCGAGCAGGCAGTGCGGCACTTCCGAGGTCACCATGTCGGGAAAGTCACTGGACAGTTTGGTGAACGCGTGAGTGTATGCGTCCTGAGACGACAGACTTGAGTCCGCCAGCACGACAACTGCGCAGTTCCGCATACCTTTCTTACTAATCTCGTCAAGCAGGTGCCTTTCCAGACTCCCTTCCGTGCTTATAGTCGCGAAGTCTGTAATGACGGCAACTGATTCCCGACGATCCTCGCAGGCGAAAATCCGATCGACTAAGTCAGGTCCTGCGGGCAACTGGCGACAGACTCTGCTTGTTTGCGCCGCGACGGTGTCGCACAGTGTACTTGCGGGTATTCCAAACGGCTTCCACTGAGCCTTTTCAGGATGGAGCATCACGATGCTATATCCGTATGCGTTAGCGGTGTCATCGCCGTGAAAGATGCTCGGAATCTTTTCAAAATCGGGAAGAGGCGGCCACTCAGGCAAGTCCGATTCCTTGACGGAATCGAGGATGCGGTCTGCGAGTGCCATGACAGTTTTTACGAAGTTGTCTCGCTCGCTTTGGAGGCTTGCCAGAGCCTTCAGACCTTTGTCGACATACTTTTTGGGAAAACCTGAGTCCGCAAAGTTAAAGGCTGTCAGCTGTTGATGTAAACCGGCGCCAGGTCGTTCCCAGAGGACGGGGTAAATCAAGCTTGCCTTTCTTCCCTGATTCGGCTCAGCATTCATAAAGTGCTGTCGGCGCAACAGGAAAACCTGCACTTCTTTTCCACAATACTGGCTGGATTGGTAGCGAGGCGTGCAGAGGCAGACCAGACATTTGCTCGTCCGCAAGCTATCGGCGAGCGCTTTGCGCCACTCGACGCCGGTTTTGATTTCCGTGGTGTCGAAGAACAGGATCTGGTCTTCTGGAACGTCGGTTTTATCGAGAATTTCTTTTCGGAGACGCTTCTGGAACTTATCCAGTTGTGGGGATTGATTTGCGCGCGCGTAACTCAGAAAGACTGTATAACCCTGTGCCATCGCAACACACATCACACTATCACGAGGCGAATGGTGTCAGCGGTAAAATGGGAGGGACACGTGCAAGGGATCGGGAATAGCACTTCTTTCAAGCGAGTAAGTGCGTTACTTTCCGGATCCGGCAGGCCAATGCTCCGGCCAGAGTGAAATGGCTGGAGATAAAAAACGTTGTCGCTAACTACTGTTTCTCCCAGCTTCCCGGCATCGCCGGGACGTAATACCAGCGAGTAGTCGAAGTGTTTTCGAGCGTGACTGTGATGGATGCCCACGGTCCGGATACGCGCTGAATCTGTCCGATCCAGGTAATCACGGAAGGGGAGGTCCAGGTGGTGTATCGCCACCGCGAACCTTGGGTGAACCCCTCGGGAAGCACTGGTGTGTTGGTCACGTAAACCGGCAACGGGGACGTGATGTTAACCTGCGCTGTCTGGCCGTCCTGGGCTTTAACGGGCCGCGTACCCCAGGCGAGCACCAGTGCGATTGCTGCGACTACAGATAGGGCGAGAAAGGTGGAAGCGCGCATATCAGTACTAGACGCATTCCGGTACTCAGGTGCGCAATCTCACTTCAGGTCGATCATGATCATCTCGAAGGGCTGATCGCTCAAATTCTCTTCTTTGTGGGTGACCGGTGTGCCCCACGTTGCTTCACCAGCTTTTCTTTTCGGGTTTTGCACAGTTCCATCTGCGGCCGTAATGCGGAATTCCTGGTCCGTGAGCACGACGCCAACCCGATTTGTGGCGTGCTCGTGCATCGCGACCGATTCGCGGGGTGCATAGCGGACCCTTGTCACGCGCACCTGATCGTTCTCGAACTCCACCTTGTAATTCTTCGGAGCGACTTTGAGCGGGTCTTTGTCTACCCCGACGATCTTTCCGGCTCCGGGCTTTTTGAGCTCGACTTCGATGATGCGTACCGGTCTGGTGCTCGTAATCTCGGCAATGTGCATACCGGCGGCGGCACTCCACAGAGGCTGTCCTGCTTTCCACTGCAGGTCGGAAGGCTTCGCGCCCTGCCAGTCGAAGTGCTGCTTGCCCGCATCGAGGTACACCATCACGCGGTTGATTTTGTGCTGGTGAAGACCGGTTTTTTCTCCGGGCTGGACAGTCACGTCGAGCACCCGGACGAACTCATTATCGATCGGGGTCGCGACACGTTCGGCAGAGCTGGCTGCGAGAGCAGTCAGAACCACGCAAATCAGAAGGCGGAAAGATGTATAGCTCATCGGGATTTGCCAGACATCATATAACGTGTTGGGGATCGTGGTCGTAGAATAGTAACAAAGCACTTGACCACTGAACGACCGGTCGCTATTCGGACTTCTGAGCTGGGCAAGCGCTACCAATCTGGCCAAAATACGGTAACTGTATTCGAAGGCCTGAACCTAAGCGTTACCGTGGGAGAGCGCCTGGCTTTAATTGGAGACTCCGGGGCTGGCAAAAGCACTTTGCTGCACCTGCTTGGCGGTTTAGACCGTCCCACAGAAGGGACTATCTGTTTTGGAGATCTGGAGATCACCAGCTTGAATGAAGCCGGACTGGCCGATTTCCGCAACCGGCAGATTGGGTTTGTCTGGCAGACTCACTATCTGCTACCCGAGTTTACGGCTCTGGAAAATGTCATGATGCCGTTGCTGATTCGCGCCGTTCCACGGGAAGCTGCATCAAAAGACGCAATGGCACGCCTTGCCGATGTTGGTCTGACACAAAGAGCCAGTCACAGGGCAGGTGAACTCTCCGGGGGAGAACAGCAGAGGGTTGTGATCGCACGCGCGCTTGTTGGCAGGCCGAAGGTGTTGCTGGCGGATGAGCCGACCGGCAACCTCGATTCAGGTACTGGAGAGCGGATTACCGGTGTGTTTGAGGAGTTGCACCGGCAACATCAGCTGACATCGGTTTTTGTCACTCACAATCTGGGATTCGCGCGCCGGTGCGACCGCATCTTACATTTAGTTAACGGATCGTTGCGAGTTTTCGACGAAGAGGCTTCTGCTTCCCCTGTGGTCTTGCAGCCCGGGGGTGGCCGAGAAGATTCTGCAAGGAAAGACGGGGCGGAATATGTTTGAACGTTATACCGAAAAGGCCCGGCGTGTGATCTTTTTTGCGCGGTACGAGGCGAGCCAGTTCGGCAGTCCTTATATTGAAACTGAGCACCTGCTCTTAGGATTGCTAAGGGAAGATAAAGCCCTTGCGAACCGGTTTCTGCGCTCGCATGCTGCTATCGAGTCGATCCGAAAGCAGATTGAGTCGCACACCACAATCCGCGAAAAGGTTTCCACCTCGGTAGATCTTCCTTTGAGCCATGAGTGCAAACGAGTTCTGGCTTACGGTGCGGAAGAAGCTGAGCGGCTAAACCATAAGCACATCGGCACGGAGCACTTGCTGCTTGGTCTGCTGCGCGAAGACAAAAGTTTCGCCGCGGAGATTCTGCATGAGCGAGGCCTGAGACTGTCTCAGGTGCGCGAGGAGATTGCGCGCTCTTCATCGGAGAAGATGGCATCCAACCGACCGAAAGAGAGCTCCCTGCTGGCAGAGTTCAGCCGGGATCTGACGCAGTCTGCGGTGGATGGGTCACTGGACCCGTTGATTGGGCGGGACTTTGAACTGGATCGCGTGATCCAGATTTTGTGCCGCCGTACAAAGAACAATCCGGTGCTGATCGGTGAGCCTGGGGTGGGTAAGACGGCGATTGTGGAAGGCCTGGCACAGCGCATTGCCGACGGCGATGTTCCGTCATTCTTGGCCGATAAACGCATCCTCGCTCTGGATCTCTCGCTGATCGTCGCGGGCACCAAGTACCGCGGCCAGTTTGAAGAGCGGCTGAAGACGATCATGAAAGAGCTGATGGAGAACCAGAACGCCATCATTTTCATTGACGAGCTGCATACTCTGGTAGGTGCGGGCTCGGCAGAAGGTTCACTGGATGCTGCGAACATCTTAAAGCCGGCACTCTCGCGAGGGGAGATTCAGTGTATCGGTGCGACCACGCCCGGCGAGTATCGCAAGTCAATTGAAAAAGACCGGTCTCTGGAGCGGAGATTTCAGGCGGTCAAGGTTCCGCCACCGAACGAGCTGGATGCCATCAGGATTCTGTTTGGTGTCAAAGAACGTTACGAGAAGTTCCACGCTGTGGCGTATACCGACGATGCCATTGAATCGGCCGTGTACACGTCCAGTCGCTTCATTCCGGATCGCTTTCTGCCAGACAAAGCAATTGATTTGATCGATGAGGCGGGAGCCCGGGTCAAACTACG
>JACMLA010000148.1 GCA_014379815.1 Bryobacteraceae bacterium
AATGCGCCCCTCGATCGCCGAGATTCGACCCGAGCGACAAATACACAAGCACTAGAACAACCCGTCCTGCCACGAGGCTCTGGTCTTCCGCGAGACTTTGAAGTAGTCGAAGGCACGATCGGTCGCGATGCGCCCTCTTGGAGTCCGGTCGAGAAATCCAAGCTGCATCAAATAAGGCTCATAGACTTCTTCAATCGTTGACGCTTCCTCATCGATCGAGGCCGCAATTGTATTTAATCCAACGGGTCCACCCGTGTATTTCTCGAGCACGGTTAGCATGATCTTCTGGTCAATCTCATCCAGTCCGAATCGATCTACTTCCAGCATGTCGAGCGCGGCCACTGCCTCCGCCAGACTGATGTGGCCTTCTGCCCGAACCTGCGCGTAGTCGCGTACCCGGCGCAATAAACGGTTTGCCAGTCGCGGCGTGCCCCGGCTGCGTCGTGCGATCTCTTCCGCCGCGTCACCTTCAATGCCGACAACCAGCAACCTGGCAGAACGAAGTACGATCGTCGTCAGGTCGCTGAGGTCGTATGGATTTAGCCGCAGTACCAGCCCAAAGCGCGCCCGCAATGGTGCGGTGAGCAAGCCCTGTCGTGTCGTCGCGCCAACTGCCGTAAACTTCGGCATCGGCATGCGAACTGTACGTGCACCGGGACCCTGTCCAACCACGACATCCAGCTGAAAGTCTTCCAGAGCCGAGTACAGAATTTCCTCCAGATCGGGAAGCATTCTATGAATCTCGTCGATGAAGAAAACCTGCCGGTGCTCGACCGTACTCAAAATTCCCACCAGATCCAGCTTCTTCTGCAGAATTGGGCCAGACGTTTGCTGGAATACGGTCTCCAGCTCATTGGCAATGATGGTCGCCAGCGTCGTCTTCCCCAGACCCGGCGGACCATAGAGCAGCACGTGATCCAGAGCCTCACCGCGCTGTTTTGCGGCTTCAATCGCGATGGCGAGATTCTCCTTCAGCTTGGGCTGACCGGTGAAGTCGGCGAGACGTTTCGGACGCAGCGCCGCTTCAAACTGGCGCTCGTCTTCGCGTGCCGCGGGCGACACGATCTCCTTCTGCTTCGCCATCAGACTTCAGTCTCTCACCGGACCAGTTCCAGCGATTTGCGAAACAGGGTCTCGAATTCGGGTCCTGCGCCTGCCGTGGAGGCCTTTCGGATCGCGACCTCCGCAGCCGGTCGCTGGCATCCCAGGTTGATCAGAGCCGAGAGGACGTCGGTCTCCAGTTCGCTCAGGACCACAGCCTTTGGTGCGGACGGAGTAACGACTCCACCCATACCCTCCAGCTTGTCCCTCAACTCCAGCACGATACGATCGGCGGTCTTCTTGCCGACTCCCGGGATGCGCACCAGACGGTCCGTTTGGCCGCCGCGGATCGCCGTCACCAGATCGCCGGATGACAGGCCCGACAACACGGCCATCGCGAGCTTCGGGCCAATCCCGCTGACCGAGATCAGCTTCTCAAACAGCGTTTTCTCCTCCGCAGTGAGGAAGCCAAACAAGGACAGCGCGTCCTCGCGGACATGGGTATGAACGCGCAGCCGCACCTCGACTCCGGGGTCCGGCAGATGCGTATACGTGGGCACGGAAATTGAGAGTTCATATCCAACGCCGCCGACGTCCAGGATGACCGATGCCGGCGTCTTCTCCAGCAAACTGCCGCGCAGAAACGAAATCATACGAGTACTCGCAGGATACAGTGAATGCGATGGCGCGAAGGCGATTCTTTGTCCCCGAAGTCAAAAATGGACAAGCGGAACTCGAAGGCGATGACGCAAAGCATCTCACCCAGGTCCTCCGGGTAGAGACGGGCGAAATCTACGAAATCTCCGATAACGAACGTGTGTATATCGCCGAGGTTACTCTGGCACGCAAAGCACACGTCTTGTTTCAGGTTGTCGAAGAACTTCCTCCGCCCGAACCGCTGCGACCTCTGATTGTGCTTGTCTCCTTGATCAAGTTTGAACGCCTCGAAACCGTGATCGAGAAAGCAACCGAACTGGGCGCGACGGAAATCAAACTGGTCCGCGCGGAACGCAGTGAGAAAGGTCTGGACCTCGCCGCGCCGAAACGCATGGCACGCTGGAAGCGCATCGCACTGGAAGCCAGCCAGCAGTCACGCCGGTCCATGCTGCCTGAGATTTCTGGGCCAGTTGCCTTGCGAAACGCGCTGGAACTGGTTGCGGACCACCGCATATTCCTTGACGAAGAGCGCACCGGACAGCCCCTGCTCGACGTTGTTCAAAAGCCCGGAACCGTCGCGCTGCTCACGGGTCCTGAAGGCGGCTGGCCGGATCACGAGCGCGAATCGGCGATGAAGGCAGGCTGGTCTCCGGTGACGCTTGGTCCTTTCATTTTGCGCGCCGAAACCGCCGCTATCGCTGCCATGGCGGCTGTCCAGGCGGCGTTCCTTCGCACGCAGGGCTGACCGCAATACAATCGAGCCATGGCCTCAGTCGAAGGGATTTCTCGCAGAGGGTTTCTTGCTGCCTCGGGCGCAGCCGCGCTCAACGCCAGTAACTACTCCCGAATCATCGGCGCGAACGAGCGAATTCTTATCGGCGTAATCGGATGCGGCGGCATGGCTACCGGTCATATGACGTCGATCAAACGTCGTATGCTCGAGACCGATAACGTGCAGATGATTGCCGTGTGCGACCTGTACGACAGGAGGCTGAACGCGGCGGCGGAACTCACCGGTGGCCGGCCTTACAAGCGATACGAAGAGCTGCTCGCAAACAAGGACATCGATTATGTTCTGAACGCCACGCCGGAGCACTGGCATTCCAGAATCATCATTGACGCCATCGATGCGGGCAAGCACCTCTACAGCGAAAAGCCCATGACCCGCACAGTAGAGCAGGCGAAGAAAGTCGTCGCTAAAGTGCAGGCTAACCCAAAGGTCAAAGTGCAGATCGGAGTGCAGGGCATGTCCGACGACTCGTACGCTGCCGCGAATAAAGTCATTAAAGATGGAGGGCTTGGTCGGGTCGTTCTGGCCCAAATCGACTATTCCCGCAATCACACGGGAGACTTCTGGGCCGATCCTTCCTATAAGATCGACGAAGACGTCCAGCCCGGAGTCAATCTCGACTGGAAGACCTGGCTGGGCGACACCCCGAAGCGTGCGTACGATCCGGAACGCTTCTTTCGCTGGCGCCGCTACTGGGACTACTCCGGCGGTATCGCAAGCGATCTGTTCGTACACCGCGTTACGCGTCTCATCCGTGCCATTGGGCTCACTTTCCCCGACAAAGGTGTAGGAGCGGGCGGCAAGTGGGAGTTCCGCGAAAGCAAGGCCGAGATCCCGGACACGTTCAATATCCTGCTCGACTATCCCGAGGGACTCACGATTCAGCTGGTCAGCTCCATGGCGAACGGCCGCAAAGTGGACCATCTGATTCGTGGACACAAAGCCACACTTGAGTTCACCAACATTGGATTTACGGTCACGCCGGAGCCCATCTTCAAAACCGAACTGAAGGAACTGGCTCACAAGAGGTCCGGCGCGGAAGATGTCGTACTGCATCACCGTAATCTGCAGAACGCGATTCGCAAGAACGAACCCCTGAACTGCGACGTCAACCTCGGCTACTACGGTGTAGTGGCCTCGGAGATGGGCGTGCAGTCGTTCCGGCAGCAGAAGTACATGAAGTGGGACATCTCAAAACAGCGCATTGTCCGTGCGTAAACTCTGTCTCCCAATACTCGCCGCCGCGTTCGGAAGCCTGATGATCAGTGCACAACCTCGGTACGACCTGATTTTGAAGGGCGGGCACGTAATAGATGCGAAGAATGGCATCGACGCGGTCCGCGATGTGGCAATCTCAGGCGGGAAGATCGCGGCAGTCCAGCCCGCAATCGATCCTGCGCTTGCGACAAAGAGTATCGATGTGACGGGGCTTTACGTCACGCCGGGACTGATCGACATCCACGTGCACGTCTTCCACACCAGCCTGATTCCAGGTGTCTGGGCTGGCGACAACAGCGTGCAACCGGACCTTATCAGTTTCCGCACGGGTGTCACCACCATGGTGGATGCGGGTAGCGCCGGGTACCGCAATTTCGCCCAGTTCCGGGCCACTGTCATCGACCGTGTCCAAACGCGTGTCCTCGCATTCGTAAACATCTGCGGCTACGGCATGATGACCAACGTGGTGGAGCAGGATACGACCGACATGCTCGCCGACAAAACTGCGGCAGTCGCCCTGGCCAACAAGGACGTGGTCGTCGGCATTAAGACTGCACATTACGAGAAACCCGACTGGACTTCGGTCGACCGTGCCATAGAAGCGGCCGCGATTGGGAAAATTCCGGTGATGGTCGACTTTGGCTTTTTTCGTCCGGAACGGCCGTACTGGCAACTGGTCGGCGAGAAGCTTCGCCCCGGCGACATTAGCACGCACATGTTCCGTGGTCCGGTCCCGTGGACTGGAGCCGATGGCAAACTCTACCCCTATCTCAGCGAGGCCCGCCGCCGCGGAATTAGGTTCGACGTCGGTCATGGCGGAGGGAGCTTCGTTTTTCGCCATGCCGTACCCGCGATGCAGCAGGGTTTTTACCCGGATACGATTTCCACCGACCTCCACTCCGGAAGCATGAACGCAGGAATGATGGATATGCCCTCGCTGATCTCGAAATTGATGGCCGCAGGCATGCCACTGAAGGAAGCGATCGCGCGCTCGACCTGGATTCCCGCACAGACGATCAGCCGGCCCGCGCTGGGTCACCTGACCCCCGGAGCGGAAGCCGACATCGCCGTGTTTCAGCTGGCCGAAGGTGCCTGGGCATTCCGTGACGAAAAGGATGGAGTGATCAAAGGCCGACAGCGCCTTCTGCCGGAGATCACCCTGCGAGCCGGTAAAGTCGTTTGGGACTGGAATTCGCGGTCCGGAACGGACTATCGAAAACTGCCACCGAACTATGGAATCCGCGAAGGACTGGATGTAGTCGTGCCGCCACGCATGTGACGATCCGCCCACAACGGGCGTTGCCTACCCGCCTTCAGTGCAACGACTTACGAGTGGCCCACCGGCTGCTGTACAGAAACCAGATTTCCACAGGCTACGTCGCAACAGATTGGTATACTGGAAGTTCCGTCACAACTCTGCCCCTATGAAGTCGTTAGCCGTCCTGGTCCTCGCGACCACCACCATCTTGAATGCCCAGAGCTTCGTTACCGGGCAGGGTGCCCGTGCTGTTATCGGGCAGCGTTCGTTTACCTTACAAAAGCCTGGGGCGTCTGACAGCCAGCTCGGCGCAGCGGGGGGACTCGCGCTGGTCGGCGACACCCTCTTCGTAGTCGACAGCAGCAGGGTGTTTGCCGAGAATCAGAATCATCGCGTTCTCATTTTCCCGAATATTTCGACCCAGCTGCCGTCACCGAAAGCTTCCCTACCCTGGGCGGGAGACACGCGTTGTCCCGTTTGCGGCGGCACTGCTTCCACCGTCATTGGGCAGACTGACTTTACAAAGACCAGCATCGGCGTCACGCAAAGCACTCTTCGCAACCCGACTGCGGCGGCCTCCAACGGTCAGGTGCTTGCCATTGCCGACACAAATAACAACCGCGTCCTTATCTGGCTGAACATTCCCACCGCGAACGGTACTCCCGCGGATGTAGTGATCGGTCAAGCGAACTTCACGTCGAACGGTGTGAATTTCGGCGGCTCTGGATCTACACCAAGCGCCAGAGGTCTTCGCGGCCCGCAAGGCCTTTGGATTCAGGACGGCAGACTTTACATCGCCGATACGCAGAATAATCGCGTGCTGATTTTCAACTCCATTCCGCGGAGCAATGGAGCGAGCGCAGATCTTGTTCTGGGGGCTCCGGACTTCACCACGTTTGTGCAGTCCGATCTCGTCCAGGCCACCCTGAGCTCCACTCCGTCAAACATGCTCAGCCCCGTGGCAGTAACCTCCGACGGCACCCGGCTTTTCGTCACCGATCTTGGCCACAACCGCGTTCTGATCTGGAACCGCATTCCGACCCAGAATGCAACACCCGTTGATGTGGTTGTCGGCCAGCCTGACGCGACATCCACGACTGAGAACCTGGCTTATGTCGCCAACAACTCCAGCAGGCTCTGTCCTTCAAACGGCAGAGACGCTGAGACCGGGGACCCGACCTATCCAGCTGCTTGTGGCGCGACGCTCAACTTTCCGCGCTTTGCCCTGTCGGACGGTACCCGGCTCTTCATCGCCGATTCGGGGAATGACCGCGTCCTTGTATACAACGAAATTCCAAACAGCAACGGCAAGTTCGCGGATGTAATTCTGGGTCAGTTCACCGACGAGATTTTGCAGGACGATTTTCAAAGAGTCTCTGCGGTCGACACTCTCCGCACCCCATCCAGCCTCGCGTGGGATGGAACGAATCTCTATGTATCGGATCCGTTCAATCACCGGGTGGTCGTCTACACTCCAGGCGATACAAGGCTGCCGGTAACCGGAGTTCGCAACGCAGCCAGCCGCGATATCTTTGCCCTGACAGCCATCACGTTTACCGCGAATCCGAAAGAAAACGACGAAGTCCGGATACTCATCGACGACCTCGAATACAAGTACAAGGCCGTTAGGGACGACGCGATCGCGCAGGTTGTCCGCGGACTGGTCGCTGCAATCAATGCCGGTGCCGGCGATTCCAAGGTTCTGGCCACGGCTAACGTGATCGCCAACCAGCTGATCCTGACTGCCCGCGTCGGCGGAGTCACAGGAAATGCAATTACGTACGCCATTACGTTTTCGGATGCTCCTCAAATCACGGTCGCAACGGCAAATGGTACCTTGGGCGGAGGTCAGGACGCGGCCCAAATCGCACCCGGAACACTGATCAGTATTCTGGGCGAAGACCTGGCTGACGAGACGGTATCGGCGCCCGAAGGTGTGGTCGATCTCCCACAAACTCTCGGCAACGTCGAACTTTACATCGACGGAATTCGTGCTCCGTTGCTGTTTGTTTCTCCTACTGAGATCCGCTCGCAAATGCCCTGGGAAGTTAGCGATTCCACCAGCGCGAGCGTGTACGTACGCAGGCTGGACCGAAACAATCGTGTCTTAACTACCACGGCGATCGGGGTGCCGATCATTCCTCAGAACCCTGGGATTTTTGCGATCGAAGGTGGTACCGACCCCCGGCCGGTCCGCGCCGCTCATAGCAGTAGTTCCGCGCTGGGTGTTGTCTCTGTCGACGGTTCGGTGAGGGAGAACGATACTGCGACCGTGACCATCGAAGATCGCCCTTACACCTACACCGTAAAGAGTGGCGACACGATCGCAGGTGTCCGCAACGCTCTGGTAGAGCTGATCAACGGAGATGAAAGAGTTCGCGCTACCCCGTCTACTGTCTTCACCCGTATCATCCTCCAATCTCGAGTTGCCGGTCCGGAAGGGGAAGGTATTGCATACAGTGCCAGCGTCAGCTCCGGGGCTAGCGTGCTGCTTACGGCTCTTGGATCTACGTTGTGTTGTGCCAGCCGTGAAGGCGCACCGGTAACTGAAGAGGATCCTGCAAGGCCAGGCGAGGTCATCACCATTTACGCGGCTGGACTCGGCTTCCTTCGCGAAACCGGAGACCAGGTCACAGGCAGCATTTATCGCGGTCCCGCCGACAATACAACGAACTCACCGGTAGACGACGCGCAAGTTGGCGGGCGTACCGCGAATGTGTTGTTTGCCAGACTGGTGCCCGGCAGAGTTGGCATGTACGAAGTGCAGCTACAGCTGAACACCGACATTCCAACCAATCCGCAAACGCAAATGTGGATCGCGCAACTCGGGTACATCAGCAACATCGTCTCGATACCCGTCGTCAATCCGAATCCAACAAATTAGCATAAGAAGAAACGAACGCGACTCCGCACTGGTCTGAACTCCAGTAGTTTGAAGGTGAAGAAAGGAGTCGCGATTCCATGAGTGAACTTCGGTGGCACCCGCTTCTGCGTCAGTGGGTTGTTGTTGCCTCGCATCGGCAGAACCGGCCCCAGATGCCAGCCAACTGGTGCCCGTTCGACCCCGGCTCCGGAAACGTCCCGGATGACTACGACGTCCTGATTTACCCCAACGACTTCCCGGCATTCGACCTTGCCGGAGAACCATTCGATCCGGAGGCAAAGAGCTTATTCGGCACAACGGGCGCGCACGGCGTTTGCGACGTGGTGCTGTATAGCCCTGTTCACACACAGCGGCCCTCGGATCTGCCAGTCGATCATTGGCGCAAGATTGTCGACTTATGGGCTTCACGCGTCCAGGAGCTCTCGGCAACGCCTGGCGTGAATTACGTCATGGTTTTTGAGAACAGCGGTGCGGCCATAGGAGTGACCATGCCGCATCCCCACGGCCAGATCTACGCCTTCCCGTTTCTTCCGCCTCTGGTACAGATCGAACTCGACGCCGCACGTCAGCATTACCAGCACACGTTCCGGTGCCTCTATTGCGACCTCATGAAAGGGGAGCAGGAGCAACAGCAACGAATCGTGACCGAGAACGAGCACTTCCTTGCCTTTGTCCCGTACGCTGCGCGCTTTCCGTCTGAAGTGCAACTCTATGCGAAACGGCACTATGGCCAGCTCCGCGACATGACTGTGGAAGAACGGCAGAGCCTTGCTTCAGTACTCAGCGTGATTCGCCGAAAGTACGACAATCTCTATCCGGATATGGAACCTAAAGATGCGGTCCTGCCGCTGATGATGATTCTGAGACTGCAGCCCACAACCGGCGATCATCCTTACTTCCATTTCCATATTGAGTTTTTTCCCTTACAGCGAAGCGGGAAGAAGCTGAAGTATCTGGCTGCTGTGGAGACTGCGGGCGGGACATATCTGGCGGACACAAAACCGGAAGAGCGGGCTGCGGCCCTTCGCAAAGCCGAGCCCGCTATTTGAAGGTTAGGCCGGACCTATCCAAAGCACTGCGTCCAACCGGGCCAGCTCGGCCAGCTTAGATGCGTTGACCGTAACGATGATCACGTTTGCTGGTTTCTTCTCAACCGGCACGGCTCCAATCTTCTGAATGGCCGCGAGCACAGTTTCTCCGGCATTCGAAAGCACCAGGCGCACGCGAACTTCGCCAGCCGCAGTCCGAAGCGCCGGATCCAGCTTGTTGGGACGTAACTCCCGTCGCACTTGTTCTGCTTGCGGCAACGGAGCGAAGGGCGGACCCGGCATCGCGGACGGAACACCTCCAATAACACCCGCGCCAGCGCCGCTACCCGAGCCAGCGCCGCTACCCGAGCCAATACCGCCACCCGAGCCCGAACGGAAGTACATCGGCGTCCCCCCTATCCGCGATGCCGATGCCATAGCCAGCTTCTGGTCTGAACCGAAGACACCTTCGTAACTGACTCCCTCCGGCATCTCTACCGGTACGCGCACGCGTCGGGATCGTCCACCTTCGGTCACCGTCGTTTCTTCGACAGCGATAAAGGACGTGTAGGCGGTCATCAGCCGATGCTCGAGACCCAGCAGCGTGACCTCTTCCGCATTCCTGGGCTCTACGGCAAGCGTGTCGATTTTCGTGCGTGCCCAGAGTGTCCGGAGTGCCGCATTGGCTTCGTTCTGTCGCG
>JACMLA010000149.1 GCA_014379815.1 Bryobacteraceae bacterium
CTGGTCACACAGTATGAGTCCGCCGCACGCGTTACGGACGATGAGGTCCGGGCATGCATGACGCCGGAGGAAGCAGCAAAGCTCCACGAGATTGAGAAGGCACTGGTACGAATGTACGCGGGATACCAGTCTAAACCATTCGCTTGCGGGATTGCCGATTCCTGGAACGTGGCTCCAAGGACGTTTCTACCGTCCCGTGGTTCGCGGCCGGAGCGGGAAGTGCAACCTGGTTTCTTCACGGTTCTAGGTGGTGGGGAGGTTCCTCCGCCTGCTGAAAAGCGAGAGGCGACCGGACCTATTCCCCTAATGCCCACCACCGGCCGTCGCAGCGCCTTAGCTAAGTGGATCACAGACCCGGCTAATCCACTGACCGCTCGCGTGATGGTGAACCGCGTCTGGCAATATCACTTTGGTGTGGGCCTAGTTGCAACTCCCAGCGATCTGGGGACGCGTGGTGGCAAGCCTACACATCCGGAACTGCTCGACTGGCTGGCATCGGAGTTCGTAGCCAAAGGCTGGTCAACCAAGCAGCTTCACCGCATGATCATGACCTCGGCTGCGTGGCAGCAACATTCGACGCCCTCGAAGGACGCTGTCGGCCGCGACCCGGCTAACTTGCTTTTATCGCATTTCTCGCGTCGCCGTTTGAACGCGGATGAGGTTCGCGATTCCGTCCTTCAGGTTACGGGCGCGCTGAATCCAAAACGCGGAGGGCGCCCCGTGGTTCCGCCTTTGACACCGGAAGAGAAAGCGACTCTGACGCAGCGTCCCGATGATTCGTGGGTTCTGACGGCTGATACCTCGGAATATGCGCGGCGCAGTCTGTACATGATCCAGAAGCGGACCTTTCGCATGCCGATGATGGAGGTTTTCGACGCGCCCGACTCGATGCTTACCTGCCCGCGCCGGGAATCGAGCACCACTGCCCCGCAGTCACTTTCTCTCTTCAATAGTTCCTTTACGATGGAACGTGCCCGTTCCCTCACCAGCCGGGTTGCGACTGAGTCACCTTTGGAAAACGAGGCCGCCATTCGCAGTGCGTGGAAGCAAGTGCTTTCGCGCGAACCTAATGCTCAGGAGATTAGCCGAGCCAATGCTTTTCTTGCCTTGCAGAGTACCAATGCAGGCAGCCGGAAAGAAGCATTGGTAGAACTGATCCGCGCACTCTTGAATACGAATGAGTTTCTCTATGTGGACTAAGTCTCGTCGTGATTTTCTTGCCTCCGCAGGGCGTGGCTTTGGTGCCGTAGCTGCATCTTCGCTTCTGCCGGAGGCCTTTGGTGCATCTAACCCGCTGGCGCCTAAGACACCACCTGAGCCTGCACGTGCAAAAGCAGTGATCTATCTCTACATGCACGGCGGCGTAAGTCATGTAGACACGTGGGATCCCAAGCCTGAGCTGGCTCGTCTCTCCGGCAAAACTTTGCCTGCAAGCTTTGTAAAGGGTTTGAAAACCAGCCGTATCGATTTCACCAAAGCCCTGGCCCGCGGCAGTGCGTGGCAGTTTCGCAAGCATGGACAATCTGGCCTTGAGATTTCGGACCTGTTTCCCAACATGGCCAGTCATGCCGACGAACTGGCAATGGTTCGTTCCTGTCATGGTGATGCCTTCGACCATGCTCCGGCGATGTATCTGCACGCTACTGGTTCGCAGTTCCCAGGCAAACCCAGTCTTGGGTCGTGGGTGACCTACGGGCTTGGGTCGGAGAATCAGAACCTACCCTCGTTCGTGGTGATGACCGATGGCGCAATGAAATGCGGTCCACAGGGATACGGCGCTGGCTTCCTTCCGGCAGTCTACCAGGGGACTATGTTCCGCAGCGGGAAAAGTCCAGTGCTCGACCTTGCTAATCCGGAAGGGATCAGCGAAAAGACGCAACGCGCGACGCTGGACCTGGTTGGGGACCTCGACCGGCAGCATCTGGCTGAACGGCCGTTTGACAGTGATCTGGAAGCACGGCTTGCATCGTACGAGCTAGCTTTTCGAATGCAATCCGAAGCTCCCGACGCCGTGGACATCAGTAAGGAAACTGAAGCGACCAAGAGGCTGTACGGTATTGGGGAAGGATTATCAGACGACTTCGGTCGAAAGTGCCTTCTCGCACGGAGACTGGTAGAGCGTGGTGTGCGGTTTATCCATTTGTACTCTGGCACGCACCTTGGTGATGACTGGGATGGCGCCCACAATGACCTCACGGGTTCGCATAACAAGATGGCCGCGAAGACCGATAAGCCGATCTCAGGATTACTGAAGGATCTTCAGGCAAGAGGTCTTTCTGATTCGACGCTGGTGATCTGGGGCAGCGAATTCGGCCGCACTCCACTCGCCGAAGGCCGAAACGGACGCGACCATCATCCCTACGCATTCAGCATGTGGTTCAGCGGCGCAGGAGTGCAGGGCGGCCGGGTTCTGGGTGCAACCGATGAGTTTGGTCTGCGCCCGGTAGAAAACCCGATCCTGTCGCACGATGTCAATGCAACCATCCTTAGGATGCTTGGTCTGGACCACCTGAAGCTGACTTACTTTTATCAGGGACGCGATATGCGCTTAACCGACGTCCACGGGGAAAATGAATTCACGAAGTTCCTCGTCAATTCCTAAAGTCTGACGCTGATTTTCCAACAGACTCAAATCCGTCTACAGTGTCTATATGTCCGTTCTCCATTCACGTCGTTTCTTCCACTCCTGCTGCGCTGGCGCGCTGCTGGCAGGACCCCTGCTTGCGGCTCATGCGGACGCCATCACCGGCAAACTTGAGGACTGGAAAAAGTACCCGGAGCTGGAAAGATATTCCGCCGCTTTTGAGTACCTGCAGAAGACCGATCTCCGTGCAAAGGAACCCGGTCGGATTGAAATCGATGGAAATCGGATGTATGGAACGCTTACCGCCAACCGGGCTAAGCGGCCTGAGACCGGGAAGATCGAGGCGCACCGAAAGTATCTCGATATTCACTACCTGATTGACGGTAGGGAAATAATTGGCTCCAGCGCCATCGCGGGACTTGATCTGACGGACCCCTATCAGGCGGCTAGTGATGTCGAGTTTTACAAACAGCCAGCTACTTATCGCCGGATCGAAATGCGACCGGGAGATTTCACCGTGTTCCTGCCAGGGCAAGGGCATATGCCGGGTTGCGGACTTGATACAACTGCGGTGATCCGAAAGGTTGTCATCAAGTCACTGGTGTGACACTTTCAGCCACAGGCGCGTGGGGGCAGGTTACAGTGGTGAGGAATGGTAAAACCCTTTCTTGTTGCTGTAACAGCGGCGACGTTTCTATCATGCATGGTGGGCGCTCAGGAGGCCAAAGCTTTTCTTGGTCGGTGGGACATGACGGTGACGCCAGCCAGTGGCACTCCCTATCCGCAATGGATGGAGCTGCTGGAGAAAGACGGCAAAATTGAAGGCCGCGTTCAACCACGTGGTGGTGGCTGGCGACCGATCCTCGGCGCGGGAGTGGAATCTGGCAAAATGATCGTGACAGTGTCCGCTGGCCGGGGACCTGCCATTAATTGGGAATTGACCTCGCCTGCTCCCAATAAGCTGAGTGGCGTGGAGAAGCGTGGCGACAGCGCGGGGCCCATGCTAGCCGGGGTGCGAGCACCCAAACTGGATCGTCCGATGCCCGGGTCCTGGGCTACGCCGCAACCTCTTTTCAATGGCAAAGATCTGACTGGGTGGGAGCCGATTGGCAATGTAAAGAACAATAAGTGGATTGCTCGCGACGGCGAGCTGATTAACGATAATCCTCAGGTTGATGGTCCGCGTGGACCCGGTGCGGCTAATTTGAAGTCCACTGCGAAGTTTCAGGACTTCAAACTTCATATAGAGGTTAACTGCCCCGGGCACGGAAATAGCGGCATTTATTTGAGAGGACGTTATGAAATCCAGGTAGGCACAGAAGGTGGCTCGCAGCCCGACCACGAGATGGGAGCGGTCTACAGCCACTATCCACCACCGGCTGGCTCGGAACTGGGCCTGGATAGATGGACATCCTTCGACATTACGTTTGTCGGGAGGAAGGTTACGGTCCTGCGTGACGGAAAGGTCTACCACGAC
>JACMLA010000015.1 GCA_014379815.1 Bryobacteraceae bacterium
CCAGTTCTCGCCATCCTTTGCCAGGTCCGCACTGATGAACCTGCCGATGCCGGGAGCGTAGTACCGGTTCCCGAGCGGCCGCAAGACCGTGCATCACGATCCGTCTGGTAATCACCCGAGGCGCACTCACGGCAAAAGGTCCAGGGTGGACCGCTCACTGGCTTTGACGGTGAGGGTCAGTGGCTTGTCGGATCCCTTACGCCGCACAACAAACGTGATTGAGGAGGTCGGCCCCAGATTGTCGAACAGGGCGTTGAACTTGTCCAGGCTGAGCGCCGTTACCGCGATACCGTTGATAGAAACCACCTCGTCTTCGGTTCGCAGCCCCGCAACCATTGCACCCGAACCTGCATCCACCTCGGCAGCGAACAAATCCTTGAACAGGCCGTCATTAGCCTCAGGAGAGGCAAGGTTCGCATCCCATCCGACTCCATACCGATACTTGGTCTCCGTGGGCTGGAATATGTCAACGCGCTTAAAAGATACTTCAAATGGCTGCTGCGGCACTCCATCGGTGCCATTAATGTCGCGCTGCAACCGGAGCGTCACCAATGTGCCCACACCCCCTTCCATCAGAGCGGTGGCGTCAGGTCCAGTCATGCCCATTGCGCTCTTGCCGTTGATCGCAAGTACCCGTTCGTTGCCGCGTATGCCCGCCTGGTATGCAGGCCCGTCAGCGGTGATTCTTGTAATTCTCAGAGCAGCGTCCTTGATCCCGATTTTTTGGATGCCGCTGTCGCCTAGAACCAGGATCCGCTTCGAGTAATCAGCGGTGCGCTCCAACACCATCCGGTTGCGGCGGTAGTCCAGCGTGATGCGAAAGCGAGACAAAAAGCTCATGCCGAGAAGCGGAAAATTGATCTTTTTGACGATCGAAACGATCACGTTCGGTTCACTCACCAATCCCGATTGCATCGTCGAAACAAGACCCATATACGACGCTCGTATTCCTTGAACGCCTACCGAAAACGAGGTCTGGGGGTTGACCCGCAGTCCGGTGACGCGCTTTGCGTAGGCCAGAGGCAAATACACCGTCGAGGCACCGGTGTCCAGCAGAAAGCGTATCTCGCCTGCACCCGGCATTCGCAGCAGCACATCCCGCCTTTCCTGCTTAATACCGTAGATAGTGGGCAGGAGTGGGACGATGACGGCACCGGCAACCCGCGCAAAATCCGTCTCCAGGGGATACAGCGAAAGGGTTTTCTCATCCGGATCAAGGCGAATCAGAAACCGCTGCGCCAGATCCGCACCGATGATGCCGGCGATGCGGACCCCGTAGAGCTTGACGGCCTCATCCGATAAGTCGTTTGGCAGGCGCGCCGCCTGAAAATCCTTGAGAACAAACTCCAGGCCGTTTGTTTTACTCAGGATGGCCGCCCGGGTCACGGACACAGGCTTCGTTCCAAGGTAGCTGCTCCCACCGGTTCCTGGCAGTTTCAGTCGGTCCGCTGCCCAGGGCATGAAGTCCAGACCACCGGTGCTTCCCATGTCGAACAGGAAGTACATCGGCTCGGCATCGTTGATGCGCAGGCGAAGAAAGGGAACAGGGCAGGCATCACTGAGCAGGACCGGGGCGACGATGTACGGCGGAGGGTTGCCGGGGGCCACTGCAGATGCGTGTGCAGAGGCCCCCATACGGAGGAGCGCGGTCAGTGCGATCAGGGCAATCAGGGTGACCGCGATTCGCAGGGCTTGTTTCTGCCAGAGCTTGGAGTCGCTGCTGGCCTGTTTGTCGTTTGATTGGGTCATCATGGTTCTTTAAAGAGGATCAACGTATCTTTATGGACAAATCTGCGGACAATTTACCCATTGTGTCAGCACGATGGCGAGCAGGCGGTCGAAGAAATAAAACACAAAAAACAGGATCAAGACAGGGATCACGAAGACGATTATAATGAAGCCATTGTCCGTTTTGAGCACTCCTTGTCGGAGGTCACGGCCTTATCTGCGCTGCCAGCGTCTCAATACAGATAAGGCCGCAGCCCCAAGCGAATCAGTTCGCAGCCGTCACCGCGGGACAGGCACAGCCCGCCCGGTGCTGCGATCTTTTTGGCATGAAATCCTCTCGCGTACAGAATCAGAGATAGCGTGCCGATCAACGGACACTAAACTTTCCTCAAGAAGCTGCAGCCCGGTTATGCCGAACGCGCAAATCTCGAATCGTTCTTTGCCACATCTGCCTTTTGCCGCGTGGAAGGCTTGCACATCGCTCGGAAAGCAGATCCAGAAGATTATCTGCCTCAACGGTACGGCCTCGATCATAAAGCATTTCTGACAGACTGTAGTAGGCGCTGAGAAAATCAGGGCTGTCCACAAGTATGCGCTTTAGAATTGCTTCGGCTTCAGCGTTGTTGCCAGCAGATTTCAACGACATCGCTTCGAAATACTCGGTAGCTGGAGTTTTCGGCGTTGATGTTCTCCAGTACTCAGCATCCATTTTGTTGAATAACATGGACACATAGCTATCAACAGGCGTGACGGTGAAGAGTATATTTATGAGCACAACAATGATGCAAAGAGCGGTCATAGAGACGCCCGCGACCCTAACGAATCTATTCATTCTCGCGTATCCTGGAATTCGGAAACATGCCTCTTTTGCGCTGCTGTCAGCATCATCACATCAATTGTAAAGCGCCATAGAAAGCACTATGCCTAACTTACACTACATTGGAGGTACGTTCATAGAGATTGCAGAGGATTCTGTACGTTCACTGTCCGTTCAGGTTAACGATTTCACAACACCCTCTACAACGACCAATGATGGGTATAGATCTGCGTGTAAGCCTCAGCAGCTATCTTGCCAGTCGAGATGTTTGCATCTTGCATGGCATTTTTGACGATCCTGTTCATCTTATCGTAGTTCGTTTCTGGTCCATGCGCTGCTACATAGCAGCGCAAGAAGTCCTTCATTTGCATGTTTGTCCTGAAGTCTGTGTTCCAGAGAGCCACTTTTTCGTAGATCCTGGCCCCGCTAATTAAGCCCACTCCTACGCCAACCAGCCTACCAATACGGGATAGAGAACTTGAATGATTACCGATCTGGCTACTGAGGTTGCTCACGAATTTGCCTAGTTTAGATCCCTCTGGACTAGGTGCTCCTCCAGACGAGGCAACTTGATACGGTGCATCTTGGGCATCTGCAGCAATCGCATCTAATGCCTTTTCTTGCATCCAGTTACCCCAGTTCCGCATGGCCTGATCCTGTGCAGTCATATGCCCTTCAATCCACTCTGAACCCTCCGGTATATCTATGTAGTCGCCTCCCCAGTCGTCTTCAAAAGCGTGCATAAAGCCATCATCCTCCGGGTTCGTACCCGGTAGCCGAACACGCTTTAGCCCCGTCGGGTCGCTTGCGTTGACGGGATCATTGCCGCAGTAGGCGTACCAGTTCTCGCCATCCTTTTCGCTCTGTAGAAGTTCGACCCGCCCGTTCCTGGGCGAACCAGACCTGTCGGGCAGCGGACTACTTCTCCGCTTTTCGGGAGTGCGTGACCGTCACCTTGACCGTGCCGTCCGGCAGGCGGCGGGTAACTTTCACCTTGAGCATGCCGTCGGGCAGGCGTCGGATGTCGGTTGTTTTTGTTTCCCCCCCAGGCACGG
>JACMLA010000150.1 GCA_014379815.1 Bryobacteraceae bacterium
ACGGCGCTGGCTGCGTGTACCCTCCGCTGTCCTGGCCCGGCTGACCCGCACCCTCCGAGTGCCTTCCACCCGCCCCCCATACATTCCCGTGAAACACATCGTGATCGTCCGGCATACAAACCGCCGGAGTATCCCGCATAACGTCCCCAAACGCCCAGCCAAAGATCATCCACTTGCGAAGATAGTCAAGTGTTGCTATCTCAATGGGAGCGCGCTGTATGCCATAGCCGCCCACTCGCTCATAGATCTGATCGCCTGTGAACAGCAGGATGTCCGGATGAAAATGCTTCAAACCCCGAACGATCTCGCTGTGCGGAAAGCCAAGGTCATTTGTGCACGACAAGCCACCCACAACCAACTTGTCTTTCTCTCGCGGATCTTTCCGCACGATACCTTCAAAGGTCTGGTTATCGAACCCAAGCCGATAAGCTGTATCCCGCCGGTCGTCCCATGCAGCCACCCGGAATGTCGCCGTCCGGGCCTCTTTGTCAATGGGCGACGAGGCGACCTGCTTCCATGCGCCAGCCGCCGATTTCACTTCCAGCTTGACACTCTTCTTGTTTATTTCGGTCGGCGCGATTTGAGCCGTCAGCTTCATCACACCCCGGCTGATCGTATGCATCGCAAACAGAATCGGCCCCCACGCGCGATCCTCATGCACTGCAAATTTGTCGCCCGAAACCCGCCAGTCGCTGAACCAGAAACGCATGTTTCCGCCGCGTTCCGAATGCTTTCGATTAAGTCCGCTCATCGTCACGACCATCGATGCTGGATCGGGAGACTCGCGAACCACACCCGAATGACACACCAGCGCCACGCCGCCGCGCAGCCATTCGCCAGGCACATCGTTGCGAGTTACATCCGCCAGAGCCACTCCTGCTTTGTCCAGCGCCGTCAGGCGAACCTTGTAACCGGAGTCCAGTGGCTCTGCCCTGAGTCGCAGTTCGACAAAGTCAAGCGCGGCCACAATGCGGGCTAAGTTCGGATCTGGCTTGCCGATAAACAACCGGCCATCTGCCGTCACTCCGGCATTCATTCCAATGCCGTACACCGCATCGTCTCTGTAGTCGTTGTAGCGGCCGCGTATACCTGCGCGAAATCCGACAAACCCCTCCCGACCAGGCTCTGCCGGATTTATATTGCCGCATTTGACCCGCATCTCAAAGGCTGCTGATTTGTCCGTTAAGTCGTGAGTCAGGAGAAACACGTTGCGCTCGCCGCCCGGCACAACGCATTCGATTCGCCCATTTCGCAGCTGCCAGTCCTGGAGCGGATTCGCCCAATACTCCGGGCCGATCCATACGCGTTCTGCCGTTGGCTCGAATCGGCTCTGAAACTCGAGGGCTGAAGCGGGTGCAGCAGCCAGCAGGGTCAAAGCCTCTCGTCTGTTCATCCGATCAGGACTTCAGCGCCCCTCGGACCACCTCGCCAGCCACAATCGTAGGCCGCTCGGCTCGCCCGTTGTGCAGGTAGGTCACGTTGAGGTGGTTCAGCCCGAGTGTATGCAATATCGTGGCGTGCAGATCGTGTACGTGCGTCCGGCCTTCGACTACACGAAGACCGATTTCGTCAGTAGTCCCGACTACGTGCCCGCCCTTCATTCCTCCGCCGGCCATCCATGTTGTGAATCCCCATGGATTATGGTCCCGACCCTTACCCTTCTCATTGAAGGGCGTTCGTCCGAACTCTCCACCCCACACCACAAGCACGTCATCCAGCAGCCCGCGCGACTTCAGGTCCGCCAGCAAACCAGCAACGGGCTTGTCCGAAGATCGGCACATTTTCGAATGATTGCCTTCAATATCGTTATGCGCATCCCAGCCACTGCCACTCCCGCTGTATAACTCAACGAAACGTACGCCACGCTCCACCAGCCGGCGCGCAAGCAGACAGTTCGTCCCAAACCTGGCCGTTGCCTCATCGTCCATCCCGTATAACTTCTTCGTAGCGTCGCTCTCCTTCGAAAGGTCGACTGCCTCCGGACCAGCCTTCTGCATCCGGTACGCAAGCTCGTAGGAATTGATGCGCGCTTCGAGTTCAGTGTCTTCCGGTTTGTCCTTTGAGAATCGTTGGTTCAGCTGTGACAGCAGCCTGAGCTTGCCCCTCTGCTGCTCGTCATCAGTCGTGTCGGGTGGAGCTAAATCGAGAATCGGAGCCCCTTCGTTACGGAAATTCGTCCCCTGATACACCGCGGGGAGAAACCCCGCACTCCAGTTCTTAGGACCACCAAACACTTCCTTGTCATCCGTCAGAACGACGAACGTCGGCAGATTCTCGTTACCCGTTCCGAGCCCATACGTCACCCATGCTCCGAGCGATGGACGCCCTGCGAGTATCGAGCCCGTGTTCATCTGGCAAACGCTGCCAACATGATTCAGACCATCGGCCGCACAGCCTCGGAATATGCAGAGATCGTCAGCATGTTTCGCGATTTCCGGATACCAGTCCGACACCCAGATACCGCTCTGCCCATGCTGAGTGAACTTCCGCTTCGAAGGCATCAGCGTGTTGCTGGCAGTGCCCATGGCCGTAATCACCCGCCCGAAGGACGACGGCATCGGTTGACCCGCCAGGCGTTCCAGCTCCGGCTTTGGATCGAACAGATCAATGTGGCTCGGACCACCTTCCATGAAGCACCAGATAACCGCCCTGGCAGTTGGCTTGTGATGCGGTTGTCTGGCTTGCAAAGGGTTGGCGACGGTAGCCGCCTGCGCACTCGGAATCAGGCCATCTCGCTCGAGTAGAGAAGCAAGCGCCAGTCCGCCGAGTCCACTACCAGCGCTTGAAAAGAACTCACGCCGCGATCGGGGAAGTCTCTTCTGCATCTTAATTCATGTACACGAATTCGTTGGAGTTCAGCAGCATGTGGCAAAAGTCGACCAGCGCTGCTGCGCGCGCCGGATCGGATACAACTTCCTCAGGGGCATTCACCGGCAGTGACACTTTCTGTCCCGCCTGCACCCGCTTCCCGACAATCGACTGTTGCTTGTCAAAAAACGTCAGCAACTCATCCCGCTCCGAAGCATCCGGCTTTCTCGAGTAAGCCAGCTCATAAGCCCGTTCGATCTGCCCTCTCAGCTCCGGACCGCCCTCCCGCATGGCCCG
>JACMLA010000151.1 GCA_014379815.1 Bryobacteraceae bacterium
CAACGCTCCGGCAGCATGTCCTGCCTTCCACTCGCTCTCTTCACGCACATCGATCAGAGTATGCGCTTCCCCTGCTTCCTTCAACTGCCGATATTGCGCGATATCCATCTCTTTGACGCGGGATTTCGCGTCATTTGTCAAAGCCAGGAAACCTTCGTTGTGACCTTTTGCAGCCATCGCCATAATGGTGAGTTTAGCTGGTTCTCAAGGGTCACGACGGGACTCAACAGCCACCCTGCCGGAACTCCTCAGGAGGGACCCATTGTCTCTTCGCACACGCACGTAGCTGTTACAACCGCGCGAGGGCGCTACCATTTTCTTACCCCACGAATCTCGCCGCAACCAGTACGCTGCCCGATGGCCGAACCCGGTTTGACGGCACCGCCAATCGTCCCAATCCGGCCTTCGGCACAATCTTCCGCGCAGTGTCGAACGGCTACCAGGACTACAACGGAATGCTGGTCGCGTTCACACAGCGCACACGCGCGGGCCTCAGCTTTCAAGCCGGATACCACTATCAGGATGTCTACGGATTGTCGTACGTGAATTCTTCCGGTGCGTTTACAAATTTTGGGGCTTTGACTACTCCGAGCGATCCTTCAAACCCCAGTTTCGACCGCGACCCGGCGATTTCAGCCAGCCTCACGGAGAAGTCCACACAGCCAGAAGGGCGAGATCCGGCTAATCCAACGGCAGTTAATGTTAGCTGTTGTCGTCAATACGGCGGATCTTTGCCCCTAATTCCTGAAGCTTGCCTTCGATGTTTTCGTAACCGCGATCTATGTGATAGACACGGTCGACGATAGTCTCTCCGCGTGCCACCAGGCCTGCGAGAACAAGAGACGCGCTGGCACGCAGATCCGTCGCCATTACCTGCGCTCCGGTCAGTTTTGCGGGTCCGGCCACGATGGCCTGTTTTCCGTCAATGCGGATGTGGGCTCCCATCCGAATCAGCTCCGGAGCGTGCATAAAGCGATTTTCGAAGATGTTCTCTTTCACGAATGTGATGCCGTCAGCCTGCGTCATCAGCGCCATGTACTGAGCCTGGAGGTCTGTGGCAAATCCGGGATACTCTTCTGTGATTACGTCAACTCCGCTGAGCTTGCCGCTGGATTGCACGCGCAAGGAATCGTGCGAGGTGTGTTCCACACGTACACCAGCCTGACGCATCTTTTCACTTAAAGCTTCCACGTGAGAGGGCTCGCAGCCGGTAATGGTCACGTCGCCACCAGTGATTGCTCCGGCGACCATGTAGGTCCCAACCTCGATCCGATCGGGAATGATGGTGTGCTCGACGCCATGCAGTTTGCCTACGCCTTGCACGCGTATGACCGAGGTGCCGGCCCCTTCAATCACCGCCCCCATTCTCACCAGCATCCCGGCCAGATCGGTCACTTCCGGCTCCCGGGCCGCATTCCGGATGACGGTCTCTCCCTGCGCAAGCACCGCAGCCATCAGGATGTCTTCCGTGCCGGTGACCGTGATGCGGTCGAAGTCGACCTGAGTGCCTTTCAGTCCATTGGGAGCATCGGCTTCGATATAGCCGTGCTCCTGACGGATCACCGCTCCCAGCCGTTCCAGTCCGCTTACATGCAGGTTGATGGGACGTGCTCCAATCGCGCAGCCGCCGGGCATGGAAACGCGGGCGCGTCCGCAGCGCGCAACTAGGGGACCAAGGACAAGGCTCGAAGCTCGCATGGTTTTGACGAGATCGTAGGGAGCACTTGGGTCCACGATGCCCACCGACTGAATATGGTGAGGACCTTCCGGCTCTTTCGTCACGCTTGCCCCAATGTGAGCCAGCAGTTTTTCCATGGTCCTGATGTCCCGGACTCGCGGAACGCGATGCAGCGTTACCGGTTCGTCTGTCAGAAGCGTGGCGGCGAGGATCGGAAGCGCTGCGTTCTTAGAACCGCTGGCAACGATCTGGCCGTGGAGACGATGACCGCCTTCGATCAGGAACTTTTACATAAGTCACTACCTTTTTGGATTGTCAGTGGACGGAAGCAGGGCAAGCGAAGCACGTATGGAGCCTCCCTGCGACGCCAGCAGTGCCGAAGCTTCTTCGCGACTGATTCTACACAGACCCATGATGATCGCGGTACGCACATCGCCCGCGGATTGCTCGAACAACTGCGCCGCGCGGGTCTCGTTGGCGTCCGTGGCGTCACGAATAATTCGCAGCGCGCGATCGCGCAGCTTGTCGTTCTTTGGCCGAACGTTCACCATCAGATTTCCGTAAACATGCCCAAGCCGGATCATGACCGCAGTACTAATGGTGTTCAGAACCAGCTTGGTCGCCGTTCCTGCTTTCATTCTGGTCGAGCCGGTGACTACCTCGGGACCGGTCAGAACCTCGATCGGGATCTGCACCGCGGCGCTCAGCTCAGACTGCGGAGTGCAGCTGATCCCAATGGTTGTGGCACCCAGCTCCTTGGCTTTAGCGATGGCTCCGAGCACGTAGGGTGTGCGGCCGCTGGCAGCAATGCCGCAGAGCACATCACGGGCTGAAAATTGGCGCGCAACCAGATCCCGAACACCAGATTCCCTGTCATCTTCGCTGGCCTCAGTGGCACGCGAGAGAGCTTCCGCTCCACCGGCAATAATGCCCTGAACCAGGTCAGGCGCAACGTTGAATGTGGGAGGGCACTCAGACGCGTCCAGCACGCCGAGCCTCCCGCTAGTTCCTGCTCCGATATAGAACAGCTTGCCGCCATTCTGTAGCGCGTAGGTTACTGCGTCAACAGCTGAGGAAATTTGTGGAAGTACAGCTCGAACGGCGGGAGGAACTTTGGCGTCTTCGTCGTTGATGATGGCAACGATCCGGTCTGTAGGAAGGGTGTCGATGCGTGCCGAGGCGGGATTGCGGGCTTCGGTAAGAAGATTTCCGGTCACGTTCGATTATAGAGACGAGGTCCGGGGGGCGCTAATCTGCCGCACCCGCCGGTCCCGGGTCATTAACTTTTGAACACGCTTAAGGGAGCTTTTATGCGCTGAAGGAACTGCCGCAGCCGCAGGTGGATTTGACATTCGGGTTGTTGAATTTGAAACCCGAACCTTCCATAGATTCCACATAGTCGACTTCAGCTCCATCGAGGTAAAGCAGGCTGGCCTGGTCGACAAACACTTTCAGATTTTCGAAAGCATAGCTCTTGTCCAGCATGCCTGGGTTGTTTTCGAAAGCCATCGAGTAGCTGAATCCCGAGCATCCTCCGCCGACGACCGAAATGCGGAGACCAGCAGGTTTGGGCTCCTGCATGCCGAGGATTTCCTGAACTTTCTGTACAGCGACTGGAGTTAATGAGATCATGTCTTGTTACCTCGAGAGTACGTTTACGCCTATTGTAACCGAGAAGTTGTGCAATGGGCAGATTGTACCTTGAGGGATGCAGCAAGGTTGCCCTGCGAACCGGAAATCTGGTACAAAGACAAGCGGCGGCGCAGCCTGCAATCCTTTTCCTCCGACTCTCTTCCCGAAGCTCTCTCACGCCGACTTTGATGCAACCCTTTGAAAGAACGGCACGTCGGATTGGTCATGAACGGCTTGAGCGGCGTCCTCCCCTTTCCCGCAACCGGGGAGAAAACTCGGACAAGGACGAGAGTGGATCATCGCGGATCGGATGAAGCTCTGCTGGTCCGCCGGGTCCAGGCGAAAGACGAGATCGCATTCCGGGAAATCGTAGAGCGCTACCAGAGTAAAGTCTTCTCGATCATCTACGGCATTCTCCGGAATCATAACGATGCCGAAGACATTGCGCAGCAGGTTTTCGCGAAAATCTACTTCTCGATTGGCAACTTCGACTTTCGCTCTTCGCTGCTGACGTGGATCTACAAGATCACGGTCAACGAGTGCTACGACTATTTGCGTAAGAAACGAGTGCGCAAGCTCGTCTACGAGAGCGACTTTTCCGAGGAAGATTCTTTACAAATGGAGAACTCCCAGTCTGCCAGGGATCTGGTTCCGCCGATCGACAAGACTCTGGAAAGGCGCGATCTCCTGCTGAAGCTGCTGTCGAAAGTTTCTGAAGAAGACCGGATGCTGATGCTGCTGAAGGAAGTAGAAGGGCATTCCGTGGAAGAACTGGCGCAGATGACCGGAATGAACGAGAATACTATCAAAGTCAAATTATTCCGGACCCGTCAGAAATTGCTGAAAGCTGCACACCGTCTGGGACGGGGATCGGTAGCTGGCGCATAGTACTTCGGGCGCTGCTGGTTGCGATTGTGATGTCATTGCCTGGTTGAGAGCGAACATAAGATTCGCAAACGAAATTTGAGTGGTTTGTTTTGGGAAGAAGCTATGCACGAGCCTGTGAGTAATCATCTCGAGG
>JACMLA010000152.1 GCA_014379815.1 Bryobacteraceae bacterium
ACCTAAAGAATCCAAAGCGGCGCCGCTGTCGCCGCACTCCAAATTTCGCTGTCTTCATACCCTGAAAGGGTTTTTCAGCAGCACACTAGAAAGAACCACATGTACTGCAGCCTGACCAGAGTAGTTGTCTTGTTGATGTGCTCTTGCGGGGTGTTGTCGGCCGCAGTGCCGGCTGTGTCGCCAGTGTCGGCAGTGGCCGCAATGCCCGCGGGCGTGTGGCTGGACGTGCCTTTTGTAAAACAGGAAAAGAACGGTTGCGGGGCTGCGAGCGTCGCGATGGTGATGCAGTATTGGCTCAAGCAGCAAGGCCGCTCATCTGAGAGCGCTGATGCGACGCAGATCCATCGTTCTCTGTATGTATCCGATGCTGACGGCGTCTATGCCTCTGCGATGGAGAGCTATTTCCAAAAGCACCAGTTCCGCACGTTCTCGTTTCGCGGCGAATGGAAGGACCTGCAACAACACCTACAGAAAGGGCGGCCACTGATTGTCGCACTGAAGCCGTCAGGAGGCGACGGTTCCTTACATTATGTGGTCGTGGCTGGAATGGACTCTGAACAGGGAATCCTGTTGCTGAACGACCCCGCGCGACGCAAGCTGCTTAAGCAGGACCGGTCCAGTTTTGAAAAGCAATGGAGCGCCACCGGCAAATGGACGTTACTGGCTCTGCCTCAGCCCGCCGATGGCGGATGAGAGCCGCAACCCTTCTTCTTATTCTTACCGTTTGCTCGTTTCATCTTCACGCCCAGACTCCGACCCCCGATCCGAATCGTCTCGCTGAGATCAAACAACTGCTTGCAGAAGAACGCTGGCAGGAGATCGTTCGGCTTGTAGAAGCTGAAGAGTCACGCACTGCGGATCTTAACTATTACTACGGAACGGCGCTCGCTCACCTGGCGCGCTGGAGCGATGCTGAGAGGGCCCTTCAACAGGGGTTGAAGCAAGAGCCCGGCGACAAACGCTTTTCTCTTGAATTGGCCGGGATCTTCTTCAAGCAAAAAAATTATTCCTCGGCGGCGGACTACCTACGACGAACACTTCGTCTGGATCCCACGGATACTTACGCCAACGATTTTCTGGCCAGCGTATATTTCCTGCAGGGCAACCTCGAGGCAGCGTTGAAGTACTGGAACCGCGTTTCCAAGCCGCAGGTCGAAGAGGTGCAGCTCGACCCGGCGCCCAGGGTCGATCCAGTATTGCTGGATCATGCGTTCGCCTTCGCTCCCGCTTCTGTGTTGCGCCTTTCCGAGTTGCAAACCACTGAAGCAAAGGTGAGCGGTCTAAACATCTTCCGCAATCATAGATTCGATCTCGAAGCCCGCTCGGATGGAAAGTTCGACGTGGTTTTTCGTGCTCGTGAGAGAAACGGATGGGGAGCAAACAAGTGGGAGGGGCTGCTTTCACTGTTTCGCGGCCTTCCGTTTCAGACCATCACTCCGGAGTTCTTCAACATCCGTCGCCGAGCCATCAACTCTGTCTCGCTGTTCCGGTGGGATGCTCAGAAGCGACGTATTTGGACAAATCTCTCCGGTCCTTTCTCGGGAGATCCGAAGTGGCGATACCGGCTTGACCTGGACCTCCGAAACGAAAACTGGGATATACGCGACTCTTCTGCCGGCGCGGCGCCATTGCGGGGCGCGTTGAAGCTGCGCAAGCAGGCATTTGCCGCAGGCGTAACATCGATCGTGAATGGACGTTGGAATTGGTCTACCGGAGTGGAGTTCTCCAACCGACAATTCAGTGAGGTTAATCCTGGCACGGCCCTGACTCCGCAACTTCTGGCGGAGGGTTTCCAGCTCAAGCATCTGGGCCAATTGAATTATGTGCTGGCTCGGGTACCGGAGCGGAGATTCCTTGCTAGTACTGGCGTCTCTACCGAACTTGGGCGCACCTGGTCACACCCATCACAGGCGTTTGCCAAGCTCCAGGGCTCACTTGAGACACGATGGCTGCCCCAGTCAAGTGGTGACGACTACGAAATGCAGGCAAAGATCCGGGTGGGCAAGACGTTGGGACAGATTCCCTTCGACGAACTTTTCGTCCTTGGTGTTGAGCGCGACAACGACCTCTGGCTAAGGGGGCACAGTGGAACTCGCGACGGCCGCAAAGGCAACGCTCCAATGGGACGCAACTATTTCCTCTCCAACTGGGAACTCGATAAGAACGTCTTCAGCAATGGATTAATCACCCTCAAGTTGGGCCCCTTTCTGGACAGCGGCAA
>JACMLA010000153.1 GCA_014379815.1 Bryobacteraceae bacterium
CTGCGCTGGCGGCCCGTCTGGATGCGGCCGTCACAGAGCCCAGCCGGAGAAAGACCCCACGTGTGAAATCGGGTGGCGATAAAGAGCCGGACGCGTTGCTGTGACTGGAATCGGAACCTCGCGGAGTGTGCAGGGCTTAACTTATGAAACACGCTATTTTTGCAGCTACTGGTGCGGCTGGCAAGGCGATAGCGAGTGAGCTTGCGGGAATGGGTATGCCCTTTCGCGTGGTGGGACGTTCTGAGGCGCGTCTGCGGAAAGATGCTCAGGCTGCTTGGCCTGTTTCACCCGATTCTCCGGGAAGTGGTTGAGATGCACTATCTATGGACTACACCTGTTCATCTCGATGACAGCCGGTTGCGGCAGCTTCTGCCTGAGTTTTCTATGACCTCGTATGAGGATGGTATTCAGGCGACTTATGCAGCTAGGGCCTCCAGAGACACGCAATAACGGTATTGGTGCGGAGCCTTAAAGTGACTTTACCCTTAGTTTAGAGACCGGTTCGCCGGAATACGCAGGTGACATCCAGAAACTTAGGCATGAGATTGGTGACGCCAATCCCGCATGCAATCTGCCTCTGTTCCATGTTGTATCAGGGTGTTTTCCCGCCAGCCTATGGCTGTGCCGGATGTAGTAGCTCTACCCGATTTTGTTCCCACCATGTCTTCCAGAATAGAACTAAAGTCGGGTTTTCCCTGATGACTCGTGCATCCATCGCAGAATTTCGCATAGTTTCCTCAGTGCGGTATTTCCAGTCTCCGGCTTTCGGGTGATGCCCCTCTGCAGCAATGTTGTTGGCGAACTTTGCAAGACCTCCAACGGCGACTGCGCGCAGCCCCTGATCCGGATCATCGAGGAGCCTGGCAAGGTACGGCAAAGAGTGACTGGTATGGATCCTCGCCAGAGCGACCGTCGCAGCAAGGCGCATTGGCCGGGTTGTTGCTTTAGTGGTCGATAGCTGTCCAAGCTGGGAGACTACGTGCGGTTTGGCGTTTGTAAAGTGATTCTGGATCTCTTCCACAATGGCAGCAGAAAAGCCTTGCGATAGCTTTGAGATCTCAAGTACAGCATCGCTTAAGGCTGTGTCCTCGCCGTCTCCTATTGCTGCTCTCAATCCGACCACCCTTAACGGGGTATTCTGATGTCCTCGCAACTGAGTGAACATGGCTCGCATTGCCGGGGACGGATTCCGCCGATATTCGTCTGCCAGATCGATTGGAGTTCTCGTTGGGATTGGCGCAGACTGCACCACCGCGGTCAATTCTATGATGACTTTATCCAGTTCGGACAAGCGGACGCCGGGCGGAGGAGTGACGGCAGACGCAACATCTCTCGGTAGGGTGACGAACGTGCTGCGAAACTCAAGGAGAAAACCGCTGATGGGTGGCACAAGAGCCCATTGTCCATTGATCAAACGGAGAAAGAACATCCCAAAGTGCTTCCCAGTGGTGTGAAGGTTCTCAGGTCCTCTCGCCGCAATCAACGTATCAATCGTGATTAGCGCGCCGGGCCGCATGGTTCCTTTTAAAACGCGGACCACGTTCAAATCGGCTGAAACATGACTGGGTGCTATCGATGCTCTTAGCACTTCTGCCACAACAATGGCATCGGCGTTTGCGACCAGTATGTTAAAGGGGACCGGCGCAGACCCACTGGCAATGGCAACGCTTGTTGCGATCCACAACAGGACGATGGTCAATACCAGGCGTTCACAGATTCGCATGAGCCGATTAGATTAGCTTGGGCGGATTGGCGAAATTTCTGGTCCGCCTTTCGTGTCTGCTAGTAGCAGGGTCGCCTGAATCAGGTCATTGTCAGCTACGGTCTTAAGCTGGAAGCCCAGTTCTTTGCAGACGTTCAACATCTCGGTATTCGATGGCAGTATCCAGCCCTGTATCTTTCTGGTGTTTTCAGCCTCCCCTACCTTCGTCAGGCGACGCAAAAGTTCGGTTCCCAGACCCTTACGCTGAAACGCGTCGCTGACTACGATTGCAAACTCGGCGGAGTCAGACTCAGGAATCCTGATCAGGCGTCCTACAGCGACGATGCGCTTTCCCTGCTCATTGCCGGGATGCTCCACTACGAGGGCGATCTCGACATCGTAGTCGAACCCACAGACTCGAGTGAGGCGAGCGTGGGCAACCCGGTGCTGTAACGAGAGTCCGCCGAAATAGCGCATGTGTACGCTTCGATCGGAAAGGCTTTCATGGAACGTGACCATCCGGGGCTCATCCTCGGGACGTATGGGCCTGATCTGGAATCTGTCCCCGGCACTTGATATCCAATCGCCGGAATACTGCAGTGGATAGGGCCGGATCGCTGGGCGGGGAAGCTGTTCATCGGAGATTGCCGCCGGGTGGAGAATGACCCTGGCGTCGAGGGCCCGGATATCGTGCTCGGAAACAAGCAGGGGATTGATATCGATTTCGCGAATCCGGGGCTGCTCGACGACGAGGCGACTGAAACGCACGACGATCCGCGCCAGCAGATTGAGATCGGCTGACTTGTGTCCGCGTACCCCTTTGAGTGCAGCGTAAATCTTCGTTTGCTCCATTAGTTGCCTTGCCAGAGTTGTATTCAGAGGAGGCAACCCCAAAGCACTGTCGCGAAATACTTCGACCAGTTCGCCGCCCAGACCGAATAAGAGGACGGGGCCAAACTGCGCGTCGACACTGCTGCCGAGGATCACTTCATAGCCTCGCCGCATCATGCGTTGCACGGTAACTCCACCGAAGTGACCGGGTCCGGCTTTCGCGTCTACCGATGTGCGGATGGATTGAAACGCCTCCCTGACCGCGTCCACCGATGCGAGATTCAGCACGACTCCGCCGACATCGGTTTTGTGGGTAATCGTTTCTGAATTCAGCTTCAGAACTACAGGAAAGCCAAGCCGCGCGGCAGCTGCAACCGCAAGGTCTTCGTCGAGGGCGACGATGGTTTCAACAACGGGGATGCCGTATGCGTGGAGGATGATCTTCGATTCGGCTTCGGTCAGAACCGTTCTGCCCGTGTCTGAAGCCTGCCGCAGGGTTGTAGCTACAACTTCGGGCGCGGGCCCCGAATCTTCTTCATCGAGCAGGGGTGTCTCGTATAGGGTTTGCAGGTTCCGGCTGTACTGCCACATGTACTCGAAGATGCGCGCGGCCGAATCCGGGTAAGGGAAGGATGGAATTCCGTTGGCATTCAGGACGGCGATTGCGTCTTTCATACCGGTACCTCCCATGAAGCTAGCGAGCACGGGCTTACCGCCATTGCCAAGGGTCACCATGGAGCGGGCGATC
>JACMLA010000154.1 GCA_014379815.1 Bryobacteraceae bacterium
AGGCCCTGAAGTGCAGTGTAGAGGTCGAGAAGAAGCATCTCATGAGGGATGTTTAGGCTGACAGCGTTTTGGGCCTGGTCGAGTGCATCTCGCGTTTCACGGAGTAGCTTCTCATGACGAAGGCTTGTGATGAATCCGTCCTCCTGCTCCGGAATCGCAGCATCGGATACGGCATTCACTATAGCGGCTCGCAGTGCGTCGATGCCATGGCCAGTACGCGCAGATGCACGAATCGCGGACGAAGGCAAACCGGATGCTTCGGCAAGGTCGACTTTGTTGCCGACGACCAGATGGCGGCCAGAATCGGAAGCTCTCTGAATCAGCGCGAGGTCGTCCGCAGTCGGTGCAGAAGACGCATCGAGAATTACGAGGACGAGTTCGGCATCTGCCAGAGCCTGATAACTCCGCTGAATTCCGAGTTGCTCCACTACGTTTTCTCCGACGCGAATGCCCGCTGTATCGAGGAGGCGAACAGGCAGGCCTCCAATTGCGGCAACTTCGGACACGGTATCGCGCGTCGTGCCTGGAAGATCGGTAACGATAGCGCGGTCCTGCTCCAAAAGGCGATTAAAGAGACTGCTCTTACCGACATTGGGTCGTCCCACGATGGCTAGCGTGAAGCCATTGTGGACCAGTTTGCCGTAACGAAAGCTGTCGAGTAACTGACTTACTCCGTCGCGAACCAGGCCGGCGCGTCGAAGAATTTCCTGCGGCGGGGTGACGTCGATATCGTCTTCCGCGAAGTCGATGCCCGCTTCGAGCAACGCTATCAATTCCAGTAATTGCTCCTTCACCGGACGAAGACGCCGGGACACAGATCCGTCAATTTGCTGTGCGGCGATGCGAGCCTGGTAAAGCGTGGTCGCGTGAATGAGGTCACGCACGGCTTCGGCGCGAGGCAGGTCGAGTCTTCCATTCAGATACGCACGCAGGGTGAATTCGCCGGGTTGTGCGAGACGCGCACCGTTTAAGACGGATTGCTCGAGGCAGTGACGCAGAACGATCGGCGAACCGTGACAGGAAATCTCAACGACATGTTCGGCTGTGTAGGACCAGGGTGCCTGAAACCAGGTTACGAGGACGGTATCGACCGTGGATGCTGTTTCGTCCAGCAACTCTGCGAGCGTTGCGTGCCTTGGTTGCAGCTGCGGAATCTTGAGACGAAGAAAGCGGCTGGCAATCGCGACGGCATCGTCTCCGGAGAGTCGCACGACTCCGATCCCGGAATAGCCCGCTGCCGTTGAGATCGCGGCGATGGTGCCTGAAAGGGCCACGGGGTTAGCGGCGGCGACGGGAGGGAGGAAGAGCAGGCGCGGAGAGTCCGACAGGTCGCGAGGGCATATCGGCAGGGTAGATGATTACCTGCCGATGTGAGCCGAACCCGATAGACTCACTGCGGACTTCGGGTTCGTTGCGCAGCGCCAAATGGATGATCCTGCGTTCGCGGCTGGTCATGGGACTGAACTCGAAGGGAACGCGGCTGCGTTTTACTTTCTCCGCAGCCGTCAGAGCACTCAAGCGGAGTTCCTCGATACGAAGCGCTCGGTAGTCGTTAGCGTCGAACTGGAGACGCGAGTGCTCCTCAGCCGACATCCGCAACACTTCCATGGTTAACTGCTCAAGCGCCAGGAGCAATTCAGCTTTGTTGGCGAGCAGCATGTCCACATCCCTGCCGCGAAATGTAACGACCACGTCGGGGTTCTCAAAATCAGGATGAAGCGTGACTGCTTCGCCGACTTCGCACCGGATTTCAAGACCTGCGTTGGCAATAATCCGGTCAACGAAATTGCGAATTCGTGGCCCGGTGGAGTCAACGCTGTACTTCCTGGTGTCCAAGTTACTTCCTGATTTTGGTCTTTGCCGGCTGCTTCGCAGGAACGACAGAGGCGGTAGCAGCAACAGGTACGGGAGTAATCCGATTAATAAACATCTGCTGTGCGACGCCTACTAAGTTACTGGTTAACCAATATAGTACCAATCCGGCAGACGCCTTGAAGAAGAAGAAACCGAACATCAGAGGCATGAACTGCATCATGCGTTGCTGTGCGGGATCGACGGTGGTATTCGGGGTCATACGCTGCAGGATGAACTGTGTGGCGACCATCACGACCGGAAGCAGGTACAGAGGATCGAAGTGCGACAGATCGTTGATCCAGAACCATTCAGCGCCTCGCAGTTCGATGACTACGCTGAGGACCTTGTAAAAGGCGAAGAAGAAAGGGATCTGCAGCAGCAGGGGAAAGCAGCCTGCGCCGAGAGGATTGACGCCGTTCTTCTTATACAGCGCCATGATCTCTTCGTTTTGCTGTGCTTTTCGGGGATCCGTGAGCGCGATGCTCTTGTACTTCTCATTGATCTGCTGGATCTCCGGCTGCAGTGCGGACATTTTTTTCATGCCTTGCATACCGGAAATTTTTAGAGGCAGCAGCAGCATGTTGATTGCGAGGGTCAGGATGATGATGCACCAGCCGTAGTTGGGCACCCAGTTGTCGTGGAGCCAGTGCAGGGCGAGAAAGATCGGCTTGGCAATGACGGTGAACCAGCCGAAGTCTACAGCGCCTTCGAGTTTCGGATTGACGCGGCGCATCAGGTCAATATCTTTTGGGCCGACGAAGACCTGAAACTCATTCCGTGCGTCGCCGCCCACACCGACTCCGATGACCGAGGTGTCGCCCTCACCTTCGGTCAACTGCACGGAGTCATTCAAGGTCTGCAGGCGGACGGGTTTTTTGTCGAGCGGGAGAAACACGCCGAGGAAGTAAGTATCTTCAATTCCGGCAAACGAGTAAGTGCCGCCAATCGTCGCGGGACCGTCTTTTGCAACCTTACCCTCCTGCTCCACCAGCTTATTCTGTCCGATGTCGAAGTACAGGGTCCGCATCGTAGATCCGGCAGCGTAAGCGGTACGGTCGCCGAATCCACCACGCCAAGCGAGCATGTGAGGAATTCCGGTACCACCGGAAGTGAGCTCGGTAATGGTGTCGAAGAGATAGGTGTTGCGTCCAAAACGGAAGGACTTGATGGCACGCGTGCGGCCATCTGAGAACTCGTAACGCAGACCGAGACCGCCATCTGTGACCGTTGGGACGAAGTAGGAAAAGTTGGTATCGGTGGCAGGCTTCGTGCCTTCATACAGGAAGGCGAAAGGATACCAGGCTTTGGCCGAGGATGCTTCGTTCACCAGCTCCAGAGGCTTCCCGTTTGAGCCCTTATACGCCTTTAGCTGCCAGCTCTTGACGACACCACCGTGATTGCTGAAGACGATCCGGAAGACCTCTGTGTCGATGGTCGTGAGTTGCTCCCTCGAGGCTACTACCGGGGCAGTTCCCGTTTCGAGAGCAACGGTAGCTGGAGGCGGAGTTCCAGCGGGTGGCGCGGCCTGCTGGGTTGTAGCGGGCTTGGTTTGTTTCGCGCCGGTGTTCTGGGGAGCAGTTGGGGAATACAGGTACTGACTTACAAGCAGCACCACGCCTACAAGGCCAAACGCCAGCAGCATACGGCGTTCGACGGGCATTTCTTCACCGGGCAACGGAGATTTCGGCTTGGGATTATCGGCCATTAGAAGTGTTTTGGGTCAGATCAGAAGGTACCGGGTCAAAGCCGCCCTGATGGAACGGGTGACACCGGAGCAGGCGAAGCGTACCGAGACGCAACCCCGTCAACGTGCCATGTTTCGCCAGCGCTTCCGCCGCGTACTCCGAGCAAGTTGGACGATAACGACAGGCGGATGGTAAAAGCGGCGATACCCACTGCTTGTACCAGCGTAGCGCGGCGATCAGGATTTGGCGCATCGCTCAAAGAGACGTCTCACCTCACGCTCCAGGTCCGCAAAAGGAGCTTCGAGCACGGGCTTGCGGGGATTGAGAACGATCCACCACGTCCGTGGAAGGCTTTCCAGGTTGAGACGGACCGATTCCCGAAGGCGTCTCCGGATCCGGTTGCGTACCACGGCTTTGCCAAGAGCTCTCGGTGTCGTGAAGCCGATATGAGGGCCTCCGGCTTTCTCGTCGCTGCTTTCGCCTTCCGGTTCCGCAGAGATGCGAAGACAGAATGCCGCAAAGAACGGACAGGTGTGCCGGAAACCTTCGTCATAAACTTTGCGAAAGTCGCTGCGTCGAAGGATGCGGACTGACTTCGGGAAACCGAGTGATTTCTGAGAATCCGGCCTGGAGCCCAGCGACAGAGATGGCTTAGCCCAGTCTGGCCTGGCGCACGACGCGCTCGTCGCTCACGCTCAGCTTGTGACGACCACGGGCCCGGCGGCGTGCCAGAACTGCGCGTCCGTTCTTGGTTTTCATGCGGACACGGAATCCGTGAGTTTTCGCGCGCTTGCGATTGTTAGGCTGGAAAGTACGTTTTGGCATCTTACAGGACCTGAGTGCTGGCGAGCTTTTACCCGGGCACTCCTCAAAGTGGAGTCAAAACTCTGATTATAAACTTCGGGTGTCAGAATTGCAACGTCAACGAAGCATCGGTGTGGGTCAGTTTGGAAATTCGATGCCGGTGCCCACCTGTGTGTTTGCTTCGCCCGTCGCGATATAGCGTCCAATCCAGGCGAAAACGAATAGAGCCAGTCCGCCGATCCATGAGCCTAGACTGAACGTTTCCGCAAAATAGACTGCGGTAACGACTCCGGTAGTGATCAGGATTCCCGCCAGGAACAGGAACATGCGCATCCCGTAGAGAGTTGCGAACGGCAAGTAGTGCGCGCCGACAAGGACCATCAGGGCCGGGAAAAACCAATTCAAGCGGTAGAGACCTACGGGCACGAGAAGCAGCATCGAAAGTGGCAGCACAAACGCGACCTGCATCCCCAGGCTCGTGAACGGATTCTCTGTGCTCACGGACGCGCGGCGGGGCGACAAACGCAGCAGCATATGCGTGAGCGGAAAGATGAAGAATCCCCCGATGACGACGGTCAGGATAGCCGCTCCTGGACTGACCCACGTACCCAGGGTCGCGGATATCAGCCAGAGAACGGAGCTGACAAGCTGTCCCCAAAACCCGCCACAGTAGACAAATCGCATTTCTCGTTGAGCGTCCTGGACGTCCATTCAAACCTCGGAAACGGTTGGAGCGTCGCGGCCCGCCACCTTAACAGCCGGGTAACGCGCCCAACTGACCCGGGTAACGCGCCCACCTTACATGGATACGACTCAATTCGTCTTGTGTTCCATCTGAAAGACTAACCCACTACCGACCCTCCGGCCGGACGCGAAGGACGTCCCCGCTTACCTGACTACCCCAGCGCATTGGTAGACCCTGTCCTGCCCAATAGGATTTCCATTGGTCCTTGAAGTGTGGCGATAAGACGTGCCCGCTCTCACCTATGGTCACGTTTGCCAGTGACTTACTCCAGTCGCTGGTATCGGCTACCATTCGCATCGAAGGTCCGAGCCTTCGGCTGGTCTGCTTGATGGAGGTAGTGGAGCCACTCATGGGTTCAGGTCCGATAGTGAACCACTGACCGAACCAGGGGACCTTGCTGACCACAGGGTGCTTCAATTCGAGGGACAGAAACACACCATGGTCCCACTTCTTCACATTCCTGCCTTGCAGTCTTCGGCCTTCCTCCAGGGCCCGCCGGAGAGCCTCCACAATCTCGGAGTCCCAGTCTGCAAACCAACTTCGCGGCCTTTCGCGCAGCAACCGGTCGAGCACAGCATAGGCGACCGCACTCGAGTAGTCGGCGTTTTTCGGACCCGTCCGGTTTACCAGCGCGATGCGCATTTGCTGATAGACCAGCGTCGCGATCATCGGAGCCGCCAGACCTTTCTCCATCTGCCCGTTCCAGCTCCGCAACAGATCTGCCGCGTCCCGCATCGTCTCATCTCCGGGTTTCTTTGCATCGAAAGCGCGCACAGTCGCAGCCGCTACGTTTTTCAGGAACGCCGAGTACACGTCCTTCTGCACGACGTTAAAGTCGCCGGGCTGCCAGCCTTCCCGGGCCGACAATAGCGAACGAAGCTGCTGCGCCCTGTATCCCGGATCGAAATCGCCGCTCACGAGATGTTTCCAGTCTGAAGAAAAAGGATTCTGATTCGCTGTGATGATGCGACCATCCGGTGGATTGAACGCGGTCGGCAAGTCTTCGAATGGGATATATCCGTCCCATTCCTGTGTTCCCGATGCACCATCGAGAACCAGGCCTCCATCGAAGCCGCGCCTTATCGGTAGTAATCCTGTCGCCTGATACCCAATGTTTCCGCCGGTATCGGCGTACACAAAATTCTGCCCAGGACCGGAAAACCTTTTCAGTCCGCGCCGGAACTCTTCCCAGTTTCGGGCCATGTTGATTTCCACGAAGGGCATTTGAAACGTGCCAATCTCAGACGCGCTCCAGCGCAAGGCCAACAGACTTCCGGACGGTCCTGGCCAGAGCGGACCGTGCTGTGTGATCCAATTCTCCACCTGGACGGGCTTTGCGCCCTTCACGACAATCAGCTCACGTTCCGGGCGCGCCTGGATCGGCTGACCCCGGAACAGATACTGTCCGGTTTGCAGGTTGAACCGTTCGGCGTACAGATCCTGCACGTCGAAATGCAGATTCGTTACGCCCCACGCGATCCGGTCGTTGTGACCGATGATCACCGCTGGGACGCCGGGCAGAGCGAAACCGGTTACATGCAATCCGGGCGCCTCTACATGAACCATGTGCCACGTCGAGGGAACACCCCATTCCAGATGCGTATCGTTGGCCAGCAGGGGCTTACC
>JACMLA010000155.1 GCA_014379815.1 Bryobacteraceae bacterium
ATCTTCCGAATCCCGACGCGGCCTTCTACCCTCTCTCGCCGCAGGGCTGGCGTTGCTCTGGAACCTTGGGTCGCTTGTTGTTCTCGCGCCTCACCCTTCCTCCGGTTATCCATCGACAGTTGTGGTCGCTCTCAGCTTCTCCGTCCTGAGTATCCTGCCTGCGGTTCTACTCCACATCTCGCCTGGAAATCGGATGCGGCTCGTCCGACTTGCCGGCTATTTATTGAGCGGTGTGGCTGTTAGTTTACCCCTCGGTGAGATCTTCGTTCCTGTTAAGTCGAGCCTGCATGAGACGGCGCTGCTGCTGATCAGCGCTGGCTTCGGGTCGATCACATTAGTAGTCGCCTTACTTCACTCGTTTCAGCGACTGCAGCACAAAGACGCCTTACCTTCGGCGCTCCCTCTGGCCCGGATTGTCGGAACGATGGCTTTCTTCCTGTTCGCTATATCTTTCGTCCACTTCGGTTCTGTTCATGGGCGGGAAGTGTGGTCCGCGGAAATCGCGCTACACCATGCCGGTATTCCCCTTGCCCTGGTCGTTCTCCTGCAGGAATATCACTTCCTCCTAATGGATGCGTTCTTACGATTTCTCGCGAACGCAGCCCTGGCTACGGGGATTATCGTAGCGGGAATTCTGTTGGAGGAACGCTACGGACTTGTAGGCAGGGCGGGCGAGAACTCCTTTATCCAGGCCCTTGTCATTCTCGCGGCTGCATCAACGCTGATCGCGTTCGGGTACTTGCGAACGGGGCTGCAGCACTTGCTAACCCGAGTTGTTTTCCGCCGGCCGGCTCTGGACTACACCTTACAAGCGATCCGAGCCGAGACCATCCGCGCAGCTGATATTACTCATGTCTTAAATGCTTCTGGCAACCTCGTGAGCGCTTACATCGGCGCAGAACGGTGGGATTGGCAGACCCCCGATCCGCAGGAATCGCGGACAGAACCCGAACTGGTTTCTGATTTTGTCCGGTGGCGTCGTCCGTCTGACTGGAACTGGGCAGAAGTAGTGATGCCGGTCTGGATAAATCGGGAGAATTGCCAATGCTTGCTCCTTGGTCGCCGGCACGGCCGTGGTCGCTACCTTAGCGAGGATCTGCAAAGCCTCTCGAGGATCGCCAAAGTGATTGCTGAGGAAGCGGAGCGGCTACGGGCTTCTGAAATGAAGCGTTTGGTGTCGGAGGCGGAATATCGCGCTCTCCAAGCGCAAATCAACCCGCATTTTCTCTTTAATTCATTGAACGCGTTGTATGGCACGATTCCCAGGCAGGCTGATGGAGCCCGCCGGATGGTTCTGAATCTGTCACAGGTCTTCCGATACTTCTTGCGATCGGACAGGACGACTATCCCACTTTCAGAAGAACTCGCAATCGTGCAGGCGTACCTCGAGATTGAAAAGCTACGGCTCGGTGACCGGCTGCAAACCGAGATCAATGTAAGTCCGGAAGCGGCGGCTGTTCTTATTCCTGTTCTGGCCGTCCAGCCGCTGGTGGAGAACGCCGTACGACACGGCGTAGCAAGTAAGCCTGGTCCCGGATGGGTGAGCGTTTCGGCCGCGGTCACAGGAGGAACGTTACGCGTGGAAGTGGCAGATAGCGGGGGGAACTTTGGGCGAGGTGAATTCGCGGAAGAGGGTGCCGGGATAGGACTTAAAAACGTACGTCAGCGGCTATGTTTGCTGTACGGGCCTGCGACGAGCATTGATGCCAGTTCGGAGTCAGGTCGCACGATTGTGTCTTTTGAAGTTCCGATCGATAGTGCGGAGACTCCCGCTCACCTGCTGGGTATCTCCGCTGACGCCAAGACGACGCCCGTCTGAAGATCTCTCCTGACCAGTCCTGTTGCCATTGTGAGATACCTAAGGATTCCCTATGAGGGCGCTAATCGTCGATGACGAGCCTGTTGCGCGCAAAGTCTTACGTGAAGAACTCGAGTTGGTGCCGGACGTAGAAATTGTCGGCGAGGCCGACGATGGCGATAAGGCCCTGCACCAAATTCATACCTGCCATCCCGACCTCGTTTTCCTCGACCTGCAAATGCCGGCTAAAGGTGGGTTTGAGGTCATCCAGGAACTCCGCGCAGGACCTCTGCCCATCATCGTAATAGTGACTGCCTTCGACGAATACGCGATTCGGGCTTTCGAACTGGGTGCGCTCGACTATCTGCTGAAGCCAATCAGCCATGAGCGCTTGCAATCAACGTTGCAGAGGGTTCGTCAGTTTTCTGGGAAACCAAAAGAGGTCGCGGAGCACGTTGCACAACTGCAGGAGATTGCCGACGGTGCACGGCCCAGCACACCTCCGCCACGGAGGATCGTGGGACGGAGCGGAGATGAGTACATCCTCCTGAACACGAATGAGGTACTCGCTTTTCAGGCTGACGGAGATCTTGTGTGGATCATCACGCTCAAGCACAAGCTATTGGCCACGCAGACACTGCGCGAACTGCAAATCCGTCTGGAGGGTCTCAACTTCCAGCGAGTGCATCGAAACTCACTGGTGAACGTCAACCATGTCCGGAAGATGAGTCCGTTGAGCAGTCAGCGCTGGCTGTTGACTCTCAATAACAATCAGGAAATCATCGTGAGTAAGCGGCAAGCCGGCACAGTGCGAGACCTCCTGAGCTGGTAAACCTTCCTTGTTCCGCGCGGTCTTCGGTCACCGTTAAACTCTGCTAATAGCCAAACCAGTTCTCGCAACTCATAAGTGGAAAGCGGTGCACACCAGAGTTGTTTTTCTGGAAACTTGCACAATTTCTGGAGAATACTGTTGGATTCGACTACTGATATCCTTGCGGGACCGATCCTGCGGCGTGTGGAGCCGAAACTTGTTTCGGTTTGGTTAGCACTCCGCTTTCCAGCAACTGTCGATATTGAACTTTTCCGGGGACAGGGGGCAGCGGGAACTCTAGGACCAGCGATAGCTCGCCAGGCACCAGTCCCGGGCCTCGACACTCACACTGTAGCTGCAGGCAAGAATCTCCACGTGGTGGTTTCCATCTGGCAGCCGCCGACATTGGCTCCGCTTGAGCCGGGTCAGATCTATTCATACGACATTGTCATCAAAGCCGACAGCGGTGAAACTGCAAGGCTCAAGGATCTGGGTTTCCTGTCGGATCGTTCCACCGCTCCGCGCTGGCTCGCACTTGGCTATCAACAGGACTGGCTCCCAAGCTTCGCCCTGGTGCCCCCAAACCTGGCCGACCTGAAGATCGTGCAGGGGTCGTGTCGCGCAGCGAACGGTCTCGGCCGGGACGCGATGCCACCCATTGACAGTCTGATTCGGAGTACACTCGCAGACCCCAAAAAGCGGCCGCATATGCTTTTTCTGACCGGGGATCAAATCTACGCTGACGAGCCCGCGGCGGAGCACCTTGAGTTACTTCAAAATCTCAGTCTTGATCTGCTTGGGACTCGGGAGACTATTGCTGTCCAATTTAAGGCTACAGCAAGTGAAGCGGCCGCAACGGTTCACTACCCTCTCGATGTCACTCATTTTCCACCGGGTAGGCGGGGCCATCCCTTGAACGACCTCGCTAGCTTTACCTCCACCAGCACCGATTCTCATGTCATGGGCTTCGGTGAATACTGTGCTCTCTATCTCTCCAGTTGGTCGAACGCCGCGTGGAAGTGGCAACCCTCAGTCTTGCTGAAAGCGCGAAAGGAGCGATTTACTCAGCACATAAAGAACCTCCAGCGGGCTTACCAGGGGCTGGAACAATATGCCGCGAAACACCCAGGTGAGGACCGCGATTCGCTCGAGAAGATGATTCCTTATCACGACGCGTGGCGCTTGCTTCCAGCAAACTACCGCGCCCTCGACGGAGTTCTGACCGATGCGGATCGTGAAGCGGCGTGGGGGAAAGGCAACAAAGATGACGAGGCTAACTTCTTTCTGTGGAACCGCTTTTGGAGTGCCGAAGGCAATCCCGACATGGCGGCGACACCGAATGGCGGGGAAAAACTCGCCGATCTTCCAGCCGGTATAAACACGCAACAGGAAAGGAACAGACTAGCGCGCGCTTTGACTCCATCATGGTTCGCGGGCATGCGGTATTTCGGAATCGACCACACCACTGCTAAATCCGGGACCAATCCGCCAGTTACTCAAGTCACGACAAAACAGGACGAGGTGTACAACAAACTGCACCGTGTTGACTGGTTTTATCAGGATCTGCCAAGGGTTCGCCGGCTGCTTGCCAATGTCCCTACCTACATGGTCTTCGACGACCATGAAATCACCGACGACTGGAACGTGACACCAAAGTGGGCTAAGCAGACACGTGCCAACGCGCTAGGACGGGCAGTGATTCGAAATGGGCTCGCCGCCTGTACGCTGTTCCAGAGTTGGGGCAACGATCCTCTCGCTTACCGCGAAGGGTCCAACGGACGCAAGGTTCTCAATGCCGTTGCTCAACTCTTCGCTTCACCGACGCCTCAACAGCCCGGGCCGGATGCCACAGCGGCTGGCAAATTGGAACGTCTGTTTGATTTAGCTCCACCGACACCAAACAACGAGCGCATGTTCTGGCATTTCCGTTACGACGGGCCGGGCTTTGAAGTAATTGCACTGGATACGAGAACATGGCGGGGCTTCGAGCCTGAGGCGAATGAGCAGATCCGGGCGCGCTTCGATCAGGACGCAACCGCAACGCTGCTTACCGATGAAGCCGTGCGATTGCAGATTCCCGAGCAACCTGCTATTGGCGTAAATCCCGATGGCGTGTGCATCGTGATAGCCGCCGCGCCCTTCCTCGGTTACCCAATCGCCGAGTCGATCGTCCAGCCAATGCTCAACCTCAGCGACATCGCCAAATCGAGCAAGCCCGAACCGCCATTTGTCCGGTGGCAGAAGACATTCTCGGTGGGACGTGTCGCACACGACCCGGAGAACTGGGGATTTGTTCCGTCGCTGTTTGAAGCGGTACTCGCGCGTCTTTCCACGCGCAGGCGGGTTGTCTTCTTATCGGGTGACGTCCACTACGGATTTACTCTCAAGATGACTTACTGGCGGCTAGGTCCCAACTGGCAGCCAACCTCCGCAACACGGGTTGCGCAGCTTACGGCAAGTTCCTTTCGAGCCCAACGCGATGATCTTTCCCCTATCGTGGCGATAGACCTTGCGCAGCAGCTAGGGGCACTGTCCTCTACTCAGAAAAGACTTGGCTGGAATCGCGGCCGGGTCGGAACACCTGAAGCCAGGACGCCGCTGGTGCCAGGCCAAAAGCCCTTTGGTCCTCATCTGCAACTGTTGCTGGAAGAAGACCCTATCGTCGTTTCGCCGACTGGGATTCCCGCGACGACTTCTTACCAGCGGGACCCTCAATGGGCCTGGGAGACAGCTCTCGTTGTCGACCAGCGGCCCGATACCCAGCGCCTCAGCAATCTAAACCCGCCACCTTTCTCTAAGACGAATCAGCTGGAGATGGTTCGATCCGTGGGCGAGCGGCACTTCTGGCAAGCACAGAATGGAATGCCGCGAAGCTGGCAATGGTGGACAAACTTCTCGACCGTGGAGTTCGCCGCCGGACCCGATGGAAAGCCGGAAGCTCTTCGACATCGAATTTTCGCATTTGACCCCCGCACTCTGACGCAGGATATGTACGCCTTCACCGTCGCGGAAATCCCGCTAAAGGTAAGCGAAAAACCGCCGGAGAAGCCAACTGTATGAGCGTCACTTCTGTCAGTGTTTTGAGAACCGCGGCCAGAATCACCGCAGAGACGTTTGAAGTTCTTGCCGAGATCCTGACGTCTCCGTGGTCGGCGTACACCTATTGCGACAGCGTCGGGGCGCCACCATTCCGGGCGCCTGCGGAATGGGCTCCGACAATCACTCAGTTGCGCGAGAAAGCCGAAACGGCAAAGACTCCGGAGCAGTGGGCAGAGATCACGTCTCTCACTACAAAAATCATTGCGGGGCTGCGCAATGCAATCCGTCAGGCAGGCGGTACCGGGCCTGTCGAATCGGTCACGATCAAAATTGTTGTTCCGGTGTTGTTTGAAGTCACCAAACGGCGAAGCCCTGTGCTGCACACGATTCTCGCGGTGGCGTTTTTTTCCGACCAGCGTTTGCAGGATTCCTATCCACAGGGGCTGTTTGCGCAACGCTGGTATGCCATTTTGGGAGACCTTGCGCTCAAAGCCGGATGGGGTCATAAAACCGGCACCGTGGAAGATCCGGACACCGATGCGGACTGGGCTCCCATCACTTCGGATGCGGTGGCAGTCGTTACTGTGCTGCTGGCTGTAATTCTCAAGAGTGAGTCTTTCAGCCAGAGGCTCATTCGCTTCTGGTACGGTTTCGACCATCCGCCAATTCTTGAATTTCCCGAGGCTCAAGCACTTGCGCAGCACGCTTTCACCCTTTTGCTGAACAACGGAGAGAGCCGGATCGCTGCCACGGATTTCGACGCCGGCATCAGGCCGCAACCGCTCGAAGTCCCAGCCTCTCCTCTAGCCTTCACACTGGTTCCTATTCCAAAGACGGCGGG
>JACMLA010000156.1 GCA_014379815.1 Bryobacteraceae bacterium
CTGGACCCGGACGTGTTCGAGTACCGAAGCTCACAGGGTGTTTTGCTTCAGGAGCGGAGCGTCACCGAACGTGCTAAGTTCCACTACTACCTCGCAAAGACTTACGCGAAAGCTGGGGCTCTGGAACGGGCTTTGCAGTACATGCGCAAGTGCCTCGAAGAAGGATTTACAGAGCGTGAAAAGTTCCGCCAGGAACCTGAATTTGCCAGACTGCAGGAAAATGAGGAATTCCTCAAGCTTCTCGCTGGCGATCCCCGCGTCCTCTAAATCGCTGCTCCCTCTGTCGCTACTGCTTCTGGTGACTGGCAGCTGCAATCGCGCGCCTCAACGTCCATTCGAAGTTGTTGCGGTTCTCCCGTTTGACAACCTGGGTGGTGGCACCGGAGACGGAACCTCCGATATCACCGGAGATGTGCTGGCCACTGTGGCAACGGCGCGAACCGAGGGTGATACCAAAGCACGTGTGTTTTTTGCGAGAACGTTGCGAGAAGCGCAATCACTCCGTGCCACGCGCACCGTCACCGGCTGGTACGAGGAAGCGCAAGGCCTTCTCAACGTACATGGTTCTGTTCGGGACGAAGCGACTGGCAAAGCTGTCAACACATTCTCGAAAAAAGGAGATCTCCCGTCAGCAGCGCACTCCATTGCTGCAGCTACCGGAGCCCCAGTCCACGAGTGGCCCCACCCTGCTGGACAGGCCCTTCGGGCGTACGGGGAAGCAAGACGAGCTGTTACCCAGGAGTCGGGTCTCCAGAAGGTGAACGAAGCCCTCACCGCCGATCCGTCGTTTGGCTCCGCCCACCTGCTTCGGATCGAATTGATGCTCCGTATGGGTGCAAGGGTAGAAGCTCAGACGGCTCTAACGCAAGCCCGCGAGAGCCGTCTCTCTGAAGCGGACCGGGCACGACTGGAGGTTGCGGCAGCGCAGATTGAAGGCAGCACAACCACGCAGGTGAAGGCCCTGTCAAGGCTTGCAGCTCTCGAAACAGCAAACCCGCAAACCATGCGTGTCCTCCTCGATACTCAGTTCGCGACTCGTGATTTCCAGGGTGCTGCCGAAACTGCAAAGCGCGCTCTGGAACTCGTGCCAGATGATGAGGACCTGCTGAACCGTCGGGGTTATGCATACGCGTTTGCGGGCGATTTTGATTCGGCAACGAAGTCCTTTGCGGACTATCGACAGAAGGTGCCGCAATCTGCAAATGCTGTAGACAGTCTGGGTGAAGTTTTTTTCTACTTCAGGAAGTACAAAGAAGCAGCTGGACTGTTCAGCGAGGCGCATCGAATGAACCCTTCGATTGTTGGTGGCCTCGAACCATTCCGGTCTGCGCTGTCAATGCAGCTAGCGGGACAGTCTGACGAGGCGGACCGCCAGATCCAGGAATTCTTTGCTGTTCGTAGAAAGGGCGGCGACCCTTTTGTCGACACCGAAGAAGCGATTTGGTCACGAATCAGAAGAAAGCCCAGTTCATTTCCGCAGGATGCTCCGGGACTGGCTACCGCGGCATTCGTGTCCCTTGCCGATGGAGACCGGGCCACAGCCCTGGAACTGGCACTTGCAGCTCGTGGCAAGGTCAAAAACCCGAGCGAAAACGGGCTGGTCTCTATCGCTCTGCAATTGGCTCAGCCAAGCGCGCCTGCAGAGGTGTGGAGAGATCGCATAGCCAAAGCAGTCACCAATCCTGCACAGCGGGATCTGCGCACTGAATTGCTTGGGTGGGCGCTGCTGCTGGACAAGAAGTATCCCGAAGCTGCTTCAATATGGGGCGAGCGCTTCGCTTCTACATCTCCACTGGTCAATAACGACGGACGAATTCTCCTGGTTTGGTCGCTGGTCGAAGCTGGCAAGCTCGACGAGGCGCGAAAGGTCATGCCGCAAGGATGGCTGCCCCCTCAAAGCCTTCAGCCGGGTCTGGGTGCACTCTTTTATCCAAACATCGTAGACTTACGTACAAAATTTTAACAACAGATCTAATGCGTCAACTGTTAATTAGGAGTATGATTCCTGACATGCGACGCCTTGCGTGTCTTTTCTCCTTTACAGCGGTGATGGCCTGGACTCAGACGTCCGAGACCATTCCGTTCCGGGCAGTACTTCTCCCTCAAAACGAAGTTCCTGCAGTCAACATCGCAGCCAGTGGAAATGCAACGATCTGGCTCCACGTGGTACGTGATGCGCAAGGGCGCGTAGTTTCCGCCAGCACGGATTTCGATACGACGTATCGCTTTCCCTCTGATTTTCAGTTCACAGGCATGCACATCCACAGGGGCCGTGCCGGTGAGAATGGCCCAGTGACGATCGACTCCGGGATCCGCGCCGCTGAGCCGGTTGCGTCTACCGCTACGCAGCGACTGCGCTATCAGGGCTTCACGGCTCCCGACAATGCAGCAGGCCTGGACACAGTCAATGGGCTGCTCTCCGATCCGTCAGGTTTCTACGTGAATCTCCACACAACCGTAAATCCAGGAGGGGTCATCCGGGGCCAGCTGGAACGCGCTGAAATGGTTGTGCTGATGGCACAAATGAGTCCACGAAACGAGGTGCCAGCAATCACTGACGTAAATGCTTCAGGCATTGGCAGTATCGTGGCGCTGGCAACTCGCGATGGCGGAGGTAACCTGACCAGCGGTCTGGTGTCATTTGACTTGAACTATACCGGTTTCGCCGAGGGTACGACCTTCACCGGCTTTCACATTCACAGCGGAGTCGCTGGAGTAAACGGCCCGGTGACGATCAATACCGGTATAGCCGCCGGAGCCGCATCAGTGCCAGCGGTTGCCAGCGGCGGTAATTTGCACTATGACGTCGAAGTTCCGATGACCAACCAGGCATCGGTGGCAACGCTTGCGGGGCTATTCAGCGGTCGCCCGGCGCTGTATTACATGAATCTGCATAGCACCGTGTATCCCGGCGGTGTCATTCGCGCGCAGTTGCGAAGCACGGACCGCGCTTCCTTTTCGATGCTGATGTCTCCAGCGAACGAGGTTCCCCCGATTGCCTCGACCGCGTCAGCTCCATCGAGCTTCACAGCTCACACGATCCGAAACGCAGCCGGTGCAGTGGAAGGA
>JACMLA010000157.1 GCA_014379815.1 Bryobacteraceae bacterium
CAGCGGAATGGCTCTGCAGGCTAACTACGGGTATAAAATTTTTGAAACACCTAAGTTGGCGGGCTCCCTCGAGTTCCATTTTCTGGCCAATGGGCAGCGTAAGATTTCATCCGCGAACCAAAGCACCACCAGAGATCTGGCAACTTTGTATGCGACTCCCGGATTCCGACTGAAATTTATGCCGGGCAGCAAAATTGCTCCTTATGCAGTCTTTGGCGGAGGCTATGCGCTCTATGAGCAAAGCTTCTTTCAACTGAGCGGCTCTTCGAACACCGCTCCCCGGTTCACACATCGCGGAACAATTATGTATGGAGGCGGTGTGGATTTACCGTTATGGAAGTTTATCGGATTAAGAGCAGAGGTTCGCGATTTCTACAGTGGCAGTCCGTCCTACAACACATCTGCAGACGCCGGACGACAACATAATGTCGTTCTCGGCGGTGGCTTCGTACTTCGCTTTCGCTAGACCTGCTTCAAAGGGGGATGTTGCCGTGTTTCTTTTGCGGCATGGTGTCGACTTTAGTTTCGAGTAGTCGCAGAGCGCGGATGACTCGCGGGCGAGTCTCATGAGGTTCAATAACGTCATCGATAAATCCGCGCTCCGCCGCCACAAACGGGTTTGCAAAACGATCACGATATTCCTCGATGCGTGCTTGTCGGGCGCTGTCGTCATCTGCGCTTTCTCTGCGATAGATGATGTTCACGGCGCCTTCCGCGCCCATGACTGCAATCTCGGCTGTCGGCCATGCGAGGTTGACGTCTGTCCGCAGATGTTTGGAGCCCATCACACAATACGCGCCGCCGTACGCTTTTCGGGTTACTACGGTGATCTTGGGTACTGTGGCTTCCGCGTAAGCATAGAGCAGCTTCGCTCCGTGCCGAATAATTCCACCAAACTCCTGGGCGGACCCGGGGAGGAAGCCGGGAACATCTTCGAACGTCAATATCGGGATGTTGAAGCAATCGCAGAAGCGCACGAATCGGGCGGCTTTATCAGAAGAATTAATGTCGAGGCAGCCGGCCAGAACCGCAGGCTGATTGGCCACGATACCGATCGGCCTGCCCCCCATGCGCGCGAGAGCGATTACGATATTCTGCGCGAAATGCTCCTGCACCTCAAAGAAATTGGAATCATCGACAACCGCGCTGATGACGTCGCGGATGTCGTAGGGCAAGTCTGACTGGCTGGGCACGACGCTATCGAGAGATGTTTCCTGCCGGTCTTCCGGGTCGCTGGTGTGGCGGCGCGGAGGATCGTCGCGATTATTAGCCGGCAGATAACTGAGCAATTCCCGGATACGCTGAAGGCAGTCCGCGTCACCGGATGCGAGGAAGTGAGCTACTCCGCTGACGGAGTTATGCGTGACCGCTCCTCCGAGTTCCTCCTTGGTGACGTTCTCGTGCGTGACGGTGCGTATGACGTCTGGGCCTGTGACGAACATATGGCTGGTGCGGTCCACCATGAAAATGAAGTCGGTTAGCGCGGGAGAGTACACCGCACCTCCGGCGCAGGGTCCCATGATGGCTGAAATCTGTGGGATTACTCCGCTCGCGAGCGTATTGCGGAGAAAGATGTCAGCATAGCCGGCCAGGGAGGCGACGCCCTCCTGAATGCGTGCGCCACCAGAGTCATTAAGGCCGATCACTGGGGCTCCGGTTTTGAGCGCAAGATCCATGATCTTGACAATCTTTTGCGCGTTGGTCTCCGAGAGTGAACCTCCAAAGACAGTGAAATCCTGCGCAAAAACAAAGACCGGCCTGCCGTCGATCAGCCCGTGCCCGGTGATGAAGCCGTCGCCTTCGACGACTTGCTGATCCATGCCAAAGTCACGACAGCGATGCCGGACCAGCTTATCGAGTTCCTCGAATGTGCCTTCATCAAGCAGCAGTTCCACCCGTTCACGGGCGGAAAGTTTCCCCTCCGCGTGCTGCCGTTTTCGTCTGTCTTCTCCGCCTCCGGCCTCAGCCTCTGCGTGACGGCGACGAAGTTCTTCAAGCCGGTTAAGCGTCATCGAATCAACGTTAACACCCGATCAGGTTACCGGACCCGATAGCCCTTGCGAAAACGTAGCACCGCCTCCGGATAACGCTGACGAGCTTCGGGCGAAAGCATGACCTCGACGCCTCGGAAGCCGGGGGGCGAGTTCTCAGGTGCTTTGTAGTGGAGGCTGTAGCGGGTACGAATCCGCTCGATCATGCGGGCAAAGGCTTGTCCGGCTTTGTCCAGCTGAAGAGCTTCGCCGCCCGTTTCTTCAGAGATAGAGAAGACGTTGGGGGAAGTGAAATCGGGGTTCCGGTATGTATTGCCGGAGACAACGTCAGGACGTTTACCTTTGCCCACCACGATGGCATTCACCACAGTGTCGGCTGCGTACATGGCTGCGACAACCGGCGCATCCGGACTTTTATAGTTGAGTCCGAGGTTGTCCGTGAGAATCAGAACGGCCCGGCGTCCCGACTCCCCCGCGGATTCGTCAATATGTTTTGCGCTCTCCAGCAGCGCCTCGTTAATGTTGGTTCCTGCTCCCACAGTGCTGTCGTTCACAACCTGCCGGATGTCAGCTGCCACCGCGTTCATGTCGTTCGTCCACGGCAGCCGGACGCGCGAGTTTCTTCCGAATACCATCACGGAAACCCGATCAGCAGGACCCAGATATCGCAATGACGCCCGGGCAGTGCTGGCGATCTGATCGATGTATTGCTTTGTGCTGCCGCTTACGTCCAGTAGCAGGAGCAAAGAGAGCGGCTCAGAATCGCGTCCGAAGTAAATAAGGCCTTGCTGCCTGCCCTCGTCAAATATGGCGAAATCTTCTTTAGTCAGTCCGGTAATCAGCTGATTTTTTTCCGTCACCTGCACATCGATACGAACGTTGGAGACACCGGATGTGAAGACAGGGGTGGTATCGGAAGCAGTCGGCGCAGAAGTCTGGGCGTTTGTCTGCGAACATACCAGTAGAACGATGAAGAACATTGTCGTGGGCACGGCAGGCCATATCGACCACGGCAAAACTTCGCTGGTCCGCGCCCTGACGGGCATCGATACGGATCGGCTCGAGGAAGAAAAACGGCGCGGCATTTCGATCGATCTTGGCTTTGCGCATCTCAAGTTGAGCGACTCGCTCCGGGTCGCGTTTATAGACGTCCCCGGGCATGAAAAGTTCATCAAAAACATGCTGGCCGGCGTCGGCGGCATCGATGCAGTGATGCTGGTGGTCGCCTCGGATGAATCGATTAAACCGCAAACCCGGGAACACTTCGACATCTGCCGGCTCCTGAGAATTCCGCGCGGCCTCGTAGCACTCACCAAAATCGATGCGGTGGAC
>JACMLA010000158.1 GCA_014379815.1 Bryobacteraceae bacterium
CGATGGCTACACATTCGCGATTCTTCTCGTCCAACATCACGACGAAACTTGCGGCGGTGGCCATTCCGGCTGATTTGACGTCCAAGGTATCACGAACAAGCTTGGCGTAACCCCCGAACGACGCCTTGAGGCCCTCCAACTCTTGACGCTGCTCGACAGCGAGGCCCGGATCGTTTGCCGTCGTCGACATTGCAGTTGTGAAGTCGGTCAATGACTTCAGCAGTGCAGCATCGTGCTTAGCAATCTTCTCTGCCCGATCGCCCACGGCCTCCCAGGTCAGGCTCTGATAGGTTCGCTGATGCAGTTCCGTGATCGACTCAGCCAGCGCCTGAGCATTTGAGATGCGCGCGACCCCTTCGCCGCCGATCGCTTGCAGATCGACGGTCAGTGATCGATTCGCGTGCCAGCCGATAAAGGCGATCGCTGCCAGGCAGAAGATGGCAAAGACGGGCGCCAGCGCGACCTTTACGCCGATTGGACATTCTCGAAGGATTCTAAGCATGTTTTTCTTTCGAGTTGGAGGGCGGTCGTCTACCGATAGATGCCGACGCCTACCCAGCCGTCGCCAGCAGGGTTCTTGCGCGCGAAGGTCGACTTACCCATCACTTTCTTGGTGATGGGATCTGGCCAGTCGTAGTCGTACCATCCACCGCCTTTCTTGGCTTGTGCCAAGAGGGCGGGCACAATCGGGTTTCCGCTCGCGTCCTTTATTCCCGACATATCCTTACCGACGAGCTTCTCATTCGCCCCGTGAGCAAGAGCCACGCTCTTTTCGTCGTAGGCGACGATGTAGAGGTCCTTCCGGTTCCAGGTTGCCTTGTCGTGCGTGAAGTCGTCGTATGCGCGCTGAGCGCCTACCTTCTTGATGTGCTCGACCGCGGTATCCGTCAATGCCTTCGCTTCTTCGCGTGTGCCACGCTCTTGTGCAGCGACACCCGTCGTCAGGATGACAGTTGCTACGGCGAAGCCGATGCAGTTGGCCAAAAGTCTCATGAGGAACCTCTCTTTGTGTAATTGGTTAACTGCGGCCGCAACGCCGCAACAGCACGGCCGCATGAGCATCTTCGGCTGCCCAACCCGGAAGTTGAGGCCTACTCAGTTCAACGTCTGATTTTCATACTTCAAAACTCGATTGGTCTGGCGCGTCTCGGTTAGTTGGGCTTTGCCTGACGTGCCTTCCAGAGTTCAAGACCATCCGGCAGTCGTCCAGGCCAACAGCCGTCAATTTGCGTTAACGGGGGGTTTCAGCAGACTGCCTGTGATCAGGTAGTTCGGCCGCGGGAGGCGCCAGCACCATCGAATAGCAAATCCTCGCCTAACCGGCGTGAACATGTAGCCTCCCGGCCAAGCGACTCCACCGCGATCCCATGCGGTGGCGCACCTTCCGTCGTGGTCAGCTTGTCGAGACTCGCGAACCTAGGCCACGATGGAATCGCGGGCTATACGAGCACCTCCAGCGAACCCGTGGTTTAAAAAGCCGCCGCAGGTACGTGAGCCGCGCCAAGCCGCAAGACTGGCCGTGATTGCGACTCACATCCCTGGTCGAACGCCGTGACTAGATGTCCACGGACGCTAAGCCGCTCTCGGTGCTCGAGCGCTCTGGGCTTCCCGTGCGCCTCGACGTACTCATCGGCGGACATAAGTGTCAATGGGAACGCCAGCCGGCACGCAGTCAGCCGAGGCACGCTCGGGTAGCTCGCCCTTGCGCAATAAACGTTCGACGCCTTCGCGAACCAGATCAACACACCGACTATCAGCTCTGCTGACTGGTTCGATCTCGGCATAGCAGCGGCAAAACTCGCCCATCCGGGGAAGGATAAAGAGCGGGGCACGGCCCGGGGGCAGGTCGCCGCGAAACCCACCCCGCGGCCCTAGCAGTCGAATGCGAATACGCCAGCATCTACTGGGGAAAGGTGAGCGAAGCTCAATCCAATGCACGATCGAGCTTCTACACGCGCGTTTCAGTTCTGCACAGGGTGCGTTTCGCCTAATCAGCACTTGCAAAAGTAGCCCTGGACTGCCATACTTGAGGTCACCTCACATCAGAGTAAACAGAATGCAGAAGACTGGGCAGCGTACACGCCGCGAGATCAAAGGCAGCAAGTCTGGCCAGCGTGTGGAGAGCCTACTGCACGTTGCACACGAGGTCTTCTCAGAAAAAGGCTTCGAACGCACGACAACGCTGGAGATCGCTCGCCGGCTCGACATCTCTGAGGCGACTGTGTTTTCCTACTTCGGAAGCAAGCGGGAGCTTTGCATCGAGGTAGTTCGTCGCTGGTACGAAGAGATCTCCAGTGAACTTGAGCGCGAACTGCCGGGAATCGAAGGGATTCGCTCGCAGTTGCTGTTTACTGTGCGCAAGCACTTGCACAATTTGATGGGCAAAGGAACCGGCCTATGCGCTTTGATCCTCAGTGAGGGGAGGGTTGCGGACGAGGCGTTCGTGGAAATCATTGCCGACTTGAAGCGTCGCTATACCGCACCGCTGATGAAGGCACTCGAGGTCGCTCGAACAAATGGTGAGTTGCGGCACGACGTTCCGCTGCGCCTTTTCCGAGACATGGTGTACGGCTCCATGGAGCACGTCCTCTGGGACCGGATTGCGACGGGTCGCCAACCCGACATCGAAGAGTCTGCGCTCCAACTAACGACGCTTCTGTGTGACGCATTCGTGCAGCGAGACACCTCTGAGCAAGTCCTGGTTCGCTTCCACGCCGACGTCCTGAAAGCG
>JACMLA010000159.1 GCA_014379815.1 Bryobacteraceae bacterium
GTGGTGTTGCTTGTATACGATCTTCCAGTGTTAAACCAACTGTTTGCTCCCTCCATTCCACCCCTAAGGTAGGGTCCTATCCCAGAGAATCCATAAGCCGCGCCAAAGTGCCCGCTTGTTCGCAGCCATCGAAGTTGGTCTGGAACCACTCACTCGGGGACACAGGAGTATTTGGCATCCGCCCGAAAGCTAACACCTTCTCGTCCACCTGTTCATCCGTGTCATCCGCGTAAACCAGGCAGTGCGGAACTCCGCTTCCGGAGATGACTTGGTCTACTGCCGAGTGTCTGGTCGTGAACGCAATGATCGGCCGCCCGATGCGGACATACTCAAACGCTTTAGCCGGCAACTGAAGTCCCGCATTTCCGCTGAGTGCATCTAGCAGAAGCAGCGAATCCGCAGTTGCGGTCAGGTTCATCGCTTCTTTCTTTGGAACAGAGCGATTTCTCCAGTCGAGACACCTACTGTCCATCAACGGTTGATATGTCTTCATGGAGATCGGCAAACTTGGCTCGTCTGTAGTACCCACGAGTTGAATGTGTAACTTCGATGGATCGATAGCTCCTCTCGCCACCAATCGAGTGACGGAGGCAAGCAGCATACCTGGATGCCGCGGCCCATAAATGACTCCCGCATGAATCAGGACTTTGTAAGGGCGCTCCGGAACAGGCAATGCGCCACTTTCTTCGTCCGGATCGAAGCCGTTCCACAGCACGTGGACTTTGGGCTGGTGCCGTGGGTAGCGTTTACACCACATTTCGGCTACTGGGGCGGTGTTTGCTAGTACTGCGTTAGCATTCTCAAAGACTTGCCGTTCCAGAATTGTCTCTGTGACTGCTGTCAGAGAGACCTTCTTCCGGAATGGATTGCCCACCAGTGGGTCACGAAAATCCGCGATCCACTTCACCTTGTACCGTTTCGCCAACTTCATCGCCACAAGATGTACATTCAGAGGAGGAAAGCTCGAGATCACGGTTCGGATGCCATGCGCTTCAATCAGTTTGCCTGCTTGCGCAGCCGCATCCCCCACCCAGGTCATCCCTTCATCGGCGGGCAGGGCAACCGTTCGAATAAACATCTCCCGAAGCCCTTGCAGAGTGTTTCTATTACCATGCCGAATTCCAGGAACATGATAAACCCGGGGGATCGGCTGGGAAGGATCCTGCACGCTGGACGTAACTATATACGGTAAGTATCCATGCTGGGGAAGATACTTGTAAAATCGGTTGATTCGGGCGGCCCCGGAAGCATTCTCAGGCTGAAAATAGTAGCCGAGTATCAGAACGGGCCGCGTTTCTTGGATGGACACGAACCTTTATCATAACGGGGTTCCCGGTCCAAAGTTGCGGCTTAAGGTAAAATCCTACACAATGTCCAGCAGTGCGCAGCTATCAGGAACTTAGTTTTCGAATTAGACAAGAACTTAATAACATCCGGTTACTCATAGCACCGCCAAGCCTTGATTCTCGCATGGCTACCCCACCGTCGCCTTTGCCAGGGTTGCCGGATCCGTCTTCTGTAGCGCAAGCACTTCGAGGGACTGCTTACGCCGCCGAGGTGGAAAGGATTGCCGAGTCCGTGCTGCAGCATCAATTCCCTCTGCTCGGCGCCACGCTCGAAACGGGCGCAGATATTCACTGGCGCAGGGATTATGCCAGGGGTATCGAATCCGGCCTGCAATACTTCAAGCAACTTCCGTACCTTGATGCGGGGCTCTCCGGCGACCACAAATTCATTTGGGAGTTGAGCCGTCATCAGCATCTCGTTCTCCTGGCTCAGGCCTACCTGCTCACAGGCCGTAAGCCAATACTGGATGAACTGATGGCGCAGTGGATCAGTTGGGATCGGGACAACCCGTTCTTAAAAGGAATGAACTGGACCAGTGCTCTTGAAGTTGCCTTCCGGGCACTTTCCTGGATCTGGATCTACCACCTGGTGGGAAGCCAAATGGCGGCGGATCTCCGCTTCCGCTTCCTGAACAGCCTATATAGCCACGGTCTCTACCTTGAGCACAACCTGTCTGTGTACTTCTCGCCCAACACTCACCTGCTGGGCGAGGCGGTTGCTCTCCATGCCCTTGGCACTCTATTTCCGGAGTTCCCTGGGGCTAGCCACTGGAAGAGGCTCGGTGGAAAAACCGTCGAATCTCAGATGGATTTTCAGGTTCGCGAAGACGGAAGCCACTTCGAGCAGTCATCTTATTACCACGTCTACGCGATCGACTTCTTTGCTTTTTATCAGGTTCTGGCTAGAACTACCCCTGCTTCCTATGTTACGAGTCTTACAGCCATGGTCGGGTACCTACACTCTCTCATCGACTGTGAGGGCCGAATCCCGCTCATGGGGGATGACGATGGAGGCAGATTCTTTCATCCCTACGGAGAGCATGACCGGTATGGGCGAGCCACCCTGGCCACCTGCTCGATGCTCCTCAATCGGCCAGAATGGCTCCTGAGCCCGAACGACCTTCCGGAGCAAGCTGCCTGGTGGCTTGACCTCAAACGTGACTTTTTGCAAAACGAAGCCACTCCATCCCAGCCCCCCTCCCGATGGTTCCCCGATGCCGGGGTGGCGGTCATGAGGTCGGGCCCGGTTCAAGCCATTGTGGATGCCGGTCCCCTCGGTTATGGAAATGCAGGCCATAGCCATGCCGACACACTCAATCTTCTGGTTCGCCACCACGTGACTGATGTATTTCTAGATCCAGGAACATACACGTATGTGGGCGATCCCGAATGGCGAGATCGTTTCCGAGGCACGTCCGCTCACAACACAGTGGTCATCAACGGTTTAGATCAAGCGAAGCCCGCCGGTCCTTTTCGTTGGACCGAGAAGCCCGAAGTCCACTACCAGGATTGGTTGAGTCAGGATAACGTCGATTTCCTGGATGCCAGTTGCCGCTATTCCGGGTTTCAGCACCGCCGCCGGGTTTGTTTCGCAAAACCTGACCTGATCTTCATTCTCGATGAGATCGCCGGGCCTGCCGGAGAGCATACCATCGAACAGTTCTGGCATCCGGGATCTGAACCGGTACGGGCCGCGGGTGGTTTTCGGATTGGCTTTGTTTCGCAGCTGCTTCTCAGTCACGAAGATTTAGCCCAGACCAGTTATGGGGTGATATATGGTTGGCGCTCCCGGGCTCTAGGGATTAAAGAACCGGCCTGGTTGATTCGGGTAGTTCAGAGAGCGCATCTTCCTATTCAGTTCGCAACCGTTCTGGACTTCTCCAGTGAACCCTCCAGTCAAGTTCAGCTAGAGGAGAAAGAAGGGGCATTTTGGGTTCGTCTCGCAGGAAAGGGACGTGTTGTCTTTCCAGCGAGTAGCGGATTTGACATATTGCTCGGTTAGACTTGAACTTATCCTCATGAAATCTCTGAACATAACCTGCGTAGTGGGTGCCCGTCCGAACTTTATCAAAATGGCAGCGATCATCCACGAAATTCGCCGCCGCCCTCACCTGAAAGCGCAACTGGTTCACACGGGACAGCACTTCTCACCAGAAATGTCGCAGAGCTTTTTCGACGAACTCGGACTCCCTGAGCCAGACCGCAACCTGGAAGTTTCAGGCGGTACGCAAACGGAACAGATGGCCGAGATCATGCGGCGCGTAGAGAAGGTTCTCCTTGAAGAACCTCGCCCGGACCTCCTCCTTGTCGTTGGCGATGTTACTTCCACGGTCGCCTCAGCGCTGGTTGCGGCAAAGCTCGGAATCAAGATAGCTCACGTCGAGGCTGGCCTGCGCAGCTTTGACCGCCGTATGCCTGAGGAACTTAACCGTCTGGTCACTGACGTTCTATCCGATTACCTTTTCGCGACTGAACCCAGCGGCGTCAACAATCTTCTGGCGGAAGGCGTTCCTCAAAGCAAGATTTTCTTCACCGGAAACGTCATGATCGACACTCTATTGCGCTTTAGAGACAAAGCCGCTCAATCGGATATTCTGACGCGTTTGGGTCTTGAAAAGCGCAAATACGCCGTTGTCACTCTGCACCGCCCCTCGAATGTGGATGAACCCGAACAGTTAAGCCGCCTCCTTACGATGTTGTCGAAACTGTCGGAAGCCGTGAAAGTCGTTTTCCCGGTCCATCCTCGCACTTTACAGCGGATTGAGTCTTTTGGTTTGCCCCTGCACGGATTGATCTTGACGCCACCTCAAAGCTATCTGGATTTTCTCCGGCTTACGAGCGAAGCCCGTCTTATTCTGACCGACTCCGGTGGCATCCAGGAGGAAACGACAATTCTGCAAGTCCCCTGCTTGACACTCAGAGAAAATACCGAGCGGCCAGCCACAATCGAATTCGGCACAAATCAGCTTGTCGGAGCAGACCCGGCCAAGATTCTGCCTGCTGCTCTATCTGTACTTCAAACAGCTTTTCAGAAGGGAAAGATCCCCGAACTGTGGGACGGTCAGGCAGCCACGCGGA
>JACMLA010000160.1 GCA_014379815.1 Bryobacteraceae bacterium
AGCTCGAAGCGGAACCGCTCTCCGATCCGGAATACGCGGTGCAGACTGACATCAGTTCCGATGCGGCCTGGACCGGTCAGAATATTGCGTCCCGTGCTGCCGAACTGGTTCGCAGGCCCGGAAGCAAATGCGGTGTTGTCGTAATACTGCTGCCCAGGGCCGAATCTCGCTGTGCGTTCCACGTCTGGCTTCACCTGATTCGCTGTTTGCAGATTGCCGGGACAGTTGCAGGCACCACCTCCGATCACGCTGAACGGGGTTCCTGAGAAGCGGTAGAAGATTCCGTTGATGTCCCAGTTGCCGACGATCCAGCTAAGTGGTCCGGAACTGGCCCACTGCTTGCCTTTGCCGAACGGAAGTTCGTAGATGTACGCAAGCTGGAGAACATGGGTACGGTCGTAGCCGGCTCGCGCGCGGTTGCGGCCAATCACTTCCGGAGAGTTCCAGTTCACTTCGACCCAACCATTGTCATCGGCCATGTTGATCGCTTTCGCCAACGTGTAAGCACCCTTAAGGAAGAAGCCCTGAGAGAACTGTTTGTTCAGAGCAAACTGGAAAGAATGGTAGTTGGAACTGAGCCAGCCATCCCACATACGGGTGTTTACGGTACGACCAAACCGCCGGGCAAGCGGCAGTTGGTTGGTGTTAGTCCCAGGCAGGCCAGAGTTGATGTTACGATCCGCCAGCATGTTGGTTGCCTGCGTGCCTACATAGGCCACACTAGCCGAGGTGCCTCGCAGGATTTCACGCTCGACGGTCAGGTTCCAGCTCTGGATGTATCCGCGGTTGATCTTTCCCCATGGGCTTCGCATGTCAACGGTCGGCGGTAATTGCCCTGAACCCAAGCTCAGATCGGGCCCAACGATCGGCGGGATGCCATCTAACACATTCCGGACGGAGCTGAAAGAGTTGTCTGGATTCAAAATCGATGCGATTGTGGACGGGTAAAAACCACGAAGCGGCCGCGAAAACGGCAGTGGATCCGTCGTCAAGCCGTAAGCACTTCGGACTACCGTTTTCTCCGTCACCCGCCATGCGAAGCCGAAGTTAGGAGCAAAGTTCAGGGAATTGATGCTGATTCCCTGGTTGGTTGGCACATTGCCGTAGCCCGTGAAACTTACGACGTTGGTGTTGGGGTCATATAGCTCTAAACCAGAGTTGGCGCGAGTCATGAGCGGGAAATAGTTCATGCGCACACCCAGATTGACTGTCACCCTGCGGCTCAGCTGCCAGCGGTCACGGACGTAGAACCCTGTCTGAGTTTCCCGGCCGGACATCTCAATGTACTGGAGACTCTTGCTGACTCTGGTTGCTTCACCAAGAAGGAATGCGGCCAGGCTGTTGAAGTAGTTCGGGGCTGCGCCGCCAAGAAGCGAGGTCACACCGCCGCCGAAGTTGAACTGTCCGCGAGGGTTTTCAATCTCAGGCTGCCAGTGGTCCAAAGCGTGACGAACCAGATTGAATCCAAAACGGATGTCGTGCTTACCACTGATCAGTGTGAGGTTGGTGTCGTGTGTGAAGCTTCGTTCCGTGCGGAACACCGGTGTCCAGTTCAGTGTCTGGCCGACGTTGGTGTAGTCGAATACGAATACCGGAAGTCCACTCTGGCGGGGGTCAGGGCCATTCGTTCCAGGAATCCTGAAGACATCGGTTCCGTAGTTTGTGCCAAAGTCGTTGCCCACCACGTTCTGGCTCATGCGCGTGTACCCGAATGTTTGATCCAGTAGCAGGTTCGGGGTCAGCGACCAGGAGTGCCCGACGGTATGCAATTGCGTGAACGTATCACCTGTCGCCGGATCACCTCCGAGGCCAGGGCCAACCAGCTCTCCGAAGACTGCCTGACCACCAACGATCGCTTTCAGGAAGCTCGATTTACCCCAGATCTGATGACGATCGTTGCGAGTGTAGTTGATCTTGTAGTCGTAGTTATTCCGATCAAATTTTCCGGTGCCTGCGCCGGAGAAGTTATTCTGCTGTCCGGAGTTTGTCGGCAATGGCAAACCAGCCAGAACCTGCCTCGCCACCGAACTGACGCGCTCGGCAGGAATCACATTGTTCGGGAAAGGCGTACGGCCCGAACCGTCGGGATTGCCAGTGCGGGGGTCATAAATAATTGTTGGCGTGGTATTCGCGCCGAAAAGGGCGTTGCGGAAATCTCCGGTGCGGAGGTCTGCCCTCGGAACACTGAACAAGCCTGAGCCGCCGATTCGCTGACGCGTGCCTTCATAGTGGCCGAAGAAGAACAGCTTGTTTCTAAGAATTGGACCACCCAGCTTGCCACCAAAGATGTTCAGCGTATCCCTTGGATTTCTTTGCGTGGCCGCAAGGAAGTAAGGCCTCGACTTCATCTCCTGATTGTTGTGATACTCCCAGGCAGCGCCATGAAACTCATTGGTACCGGAAGCGGTGATGACTGTCACGGCGGCGCCGCCTGCCATTCCCTGCTCCGCATCCAGAGCCGTCGTCGAGACGTTGACTTCAGCGACCGTCTCCGATGGCGCTACATACGCGTTGTGATGCGGCAGCCAGATGTTGACGTTGATCGCACCGTCGACCCGGGTGGTATTCATGTTGGCCGGCGTGCCGTTCACGTTGGTGCGCAGCGATCGTCCGGGCGTGTCGGTGGACGAGTTCTGAAAGCCTGCGGGCGTAGCGCCGGGCACCAGGTTGATGAGAGCCTGATAGTTCCTGTAAACGTTCAGCGGAAGTGCCTGAATCGGCTTGCTGGTGATCGTGGTGGAAGTGTCTGAGCGTTCTGTCTGGAGCAGGACCGCCTGGCCATCCACGTTAACGGTCTCGGTGATCTGGCCAACTTCCATCGCGAAGTCGACGCGGGCGACATTATTGGCCAGCACGTCGAGCGAAGTCCGGTTAGCCGTGCGGAACCCCGAACCGCTCGCTTTCAGTTCATAATTTCCTGGCAGCAGATTGGTGAAGTTGTAGTTGCCAGAGTCGTCGCTTTTGGTTTCGCGCTGCTGGTTTGTCTCGCGACTGGTTAGCGTGACACTAACATTCGGTACGACGGCGCCGGACTGATCGGTGACAGACCCGACCACAGATCCGTAGATTACTTGCGCTCCGGCTGTCTGGGCAGCCAATAGCGACACTAGCACGGCTAATAGCCGCGCGTGTAAGTACTTCATTTTGCTGAACCCCCTGATTGTACGGTCAACCCAACTAACTGGTATCTGGTAATAGTACGAAATTCGACAGGGATGTCAATAGCTGTAAGTTCTTAAAGGGTCATTCCAGTTCAGCGATACTGAAGACGCCTGCCTCATGACGAGGGAACAAGTTCTTATCTTCAGCGCTGCGACTTTGGTCGCTCTCTGCGTCCGCCTGATCCTGATTCGGTTACTCCGGCCTGTCCGAAAACACAAGGCAGGCGAGTTACTCCTAAGTACTATCAGCGGACCTTCAATTCTCTGGTGCATTGCCATCGGTCTGGCACTTGCCATTCAGAACACCGGCGTTTCTGAAGAGACAAAGCAGTGGGCTGAGAAGGGAATCGGTGCCTTTGTCACTATCAGCATCGGTCTGGTGGCGGCTAGCACCGCCGTCCAGCTGATTGCAGTTTATGGAGAGCGAAGGAGTCTTCGCATTGCAGGGCTTTCCCGGACGCTCATCAACGTCGTGATCTTCAGCATCGTTGCACTGACTGTCATGAGTCAGTTCGGCGTGCAGATTACGCCAGTGCTGACAGCACTTGGGGTCGGCGGACTTGCTGTCGCACTGGCACTGCAGGATACCCTGGCTAACTTCTTTGCAGGCATCCACATCCTTGTAGAAGAGCCGATACGCGTGGGAGACTTCATCCGGCTTTCTGAAAAGGAAGAGGGGACAGTGCGCGATATCGGATGGCGGACTACCCGCATTGCGACGTTTGCTAACACAACACTGGTCGTCCCGAACAAGACCATCGCCTCGGCCAACGTAGTCAACTTCAGCCTTCCGGACTTGCGTGTATCTGCCGAGATTGCGATCTTCTCGCATCATGATGTCGACGCCGGTAAGATTGCCGCGATCGCTCTCGAAATTGCCACGACGACAAAGTCCGTTCTGGCAGATCCCGCGCCGGTGGTACTGTTCGATCCGGGCGTGTTGCAAACTCACCTGCAGTTAAAGCTGGTCCTTGAGGTGCCCAACATAATGGAGCGTGGCCGGGTCCAGTCCGAGATACGCTCCCGACTTCATGAGCGGTTCCGGGAGGAGGGTATTTCTTTCCCTGTGGTTAAGCCGTAGGACTGGTCAGGTCCGGGAGATCTTCCTGGCTCGCCGGAACGAAGAAACGCCGTACCAGAGAAGCATCAGTGCGAACGCACCACCTGCGAGGAGAACGAGGGGGTTTCCAGCGGCTTGTCCACCCTCTTTATAGTTGCGCCAGGTGGAGAACGCCACCAGAACCGCGAAACTTAAGAAGATGAATCCGATGACTTCGTTCCACAAAACCCGGATGGGTTTCACGACGGCCGGAACGACGTGCGTTATAAATACTTTTCCTTCTTTTAGCAACGTGCTGCACGACCTGCTTTGCTGCAATGATCGCACGGACTGCAACAGCTTTTCGACGAAAGCGTCCAATCCCTGAAGTGCTATAGTTGGGGCACCGGAAAGCGAAGGCGCGAGTGGACGAGCGACTAAAAGAACTGATGCAGGAGCTGGGAAACGCGATTAATGAGTCGCTGTCCGACTCAGATCGCATCGCTCAGGCCATATCGGACATTAAACTGGCTGGCTACGATGTTTTCCTCGTTCTTGAGGCAACCATCGGTTTCAACAAGCGCGAAGAGGGTGACGGCGATAGTTCGGATGCCGACGGCGCAACGTCGGTACCGCCGGAGCACTTTGAAACTTCGGGCAAGATCAAGTGGACGTCACAGGACCACAAGTTCCTTCGTGCACTAAAGATTGCGGTCGACGAAGAAAGCCAGGGCCGTAAGGATCCGGTCTAAAGCAGTCGCTGGTAGACCTCCCAGGTAGCGCTCGCTGCCTTTTCCCAGGAAAACAGTTCGGCTCGCTTTCTGCCAAGGGCAACCATCTTCTCGCGCAGGTCCTGGCTATCGGTCAGTTGTCGCAACGCCTCCGCGACGGCGTCGTCCGATTCCGGATTGACTAGCAGCGCCGCGTCGCCGCATACCTCCGGCAGAGCGGAACGATCGGACGCGACCACTGCGAGCCCGCTTGCCATTGCTTCCAGAACTGGCATACCAAACCCTTCATCGAGAGAAGGAAACGCGAATACCGAGGCGCGGGCATAGAGCTCGGAAAGAGCGGTCGTTGATAGGTAGCCCGTCACTTGAATGCGGTCGCGGGCGGGACTCTGCGCTATCGTGGCGAGTGCCTCAGCGGCACCATACCCATCGGCGGCCCCCGCTAAGATAAGCCGCCAGTCCACGCAGGTGCCTTCCCGGCCCAGCCGTTCGAAAGCACGAACGAGGCGGGTGATGTTCTTCCTGTGCTGGATTGCTCCTACGTTCAGAATGATGTTCTCGCGCGCGAAACCGGGGAGAGGCAGATGCCGTATTCCATGATGTATGACGTGAATGCGGGATGGCTCGATATGAAGCAGCGACTCGACCTGCGATGCCGTCGAGCGGGATACCGCAATGATGAGGTCGGACCGCTCTGCTGCTTCACGAGCCTGCTGCGTGAATCGCCTGCGGAACTCCGGCGAGGAATAGTCGCCTGTCATCACGAAGAGATCGTGAAAGGTGCAGACCTTCCGGCGGATCCGAAGAGCCGGCATTCTCTGGTTCAATCCGTGGAACAGACTTGGTTGTGTTGGAGGAAGGAGCCAGCGGTCTCCGAAGATTGCGCGTCTGACGTTGGGAAGTATTGCGGGGGCGGCTCGACGCCAGGTATGAGGCCGATACAGATGCCGGAAACGCTGGTCGGGATGAGACTCGGCAAGGGATCGGAGAATCTCGAGAGAGTAGATACCGACGCCGGTCGGATGCTTACCGACACTGTATGTTGCGTCGATCCCGATGGTGTCCGGCACGCTCTGATTCTACTGGCCGCCGGGCTAGTCGGAGAAGCTGTACTCCTTCAGCTTGCGATACAGGGTGGTGCGACCGATCCCGAGCAGGATGGCGGCGGCTGTGCGATCGTTCCTGGTGAACTTCATGGCCCGAAGGATGGCACGTCGCTCCATCTCCGGTAGAGGAAGAATCGGTTCGAGGTCCTCCGGAGTGAGCCTGTAATCCGCGTTATTGATTACAGGTGAGGTCGGTAAGCCAACGGCGGCAGCGAGTCCGAGCAACGGTGAGTTCGCGATATGAACGCTGCTAATGAGGGTGGACGGCAAATCGTTTGTATGTAGAAGAGGTCCGGAATTGACCGCGACCATGTGCTGGATACAGTTTTCGAGCTCGCGCACGTTGCCGGGCCATTCGTAAGTGAGTAGCGTTTCCATCGCTTCAGGGGTAATCGTGTGATGTTCACCATATCGGCAAAGAAAATGTTCGGCAAGAACCGGAATGTCCTCCTTGCGGTCCCGCAACGCGGGAAGGCGCAGGGTGACGACTTTGAGCCTGTAGAACAGATCGCTACGGAAAGTATTGCGCTCGACCTCAACGGCAAGCTCGCGGTTGGTAGCGGCGACAATGCGGAAGTCGGAACGCTTCGATTGAGTGGACCCGACTGGCCGAAATTCCTTTTCCTGGAGCACGCGCAGCAACTTCGCCTGCAGCTCGAGAGGCAGCTCGCCGACCTCATCGAAGAACGCCGTCCCGCCGTGAGCGGCCTCGATTAATCCGGTTCTGGCACCGACGGACCCGGTATACGCGCCCCGCGCGGAACCGAAGAGCTCACTTTCCATCAGCGATGCCGGTATCGCGGAGCAGTCGATGACGATGAAGGGACCCGACGATGGGCTGCGGCCGTGGATCTGTCGTGCGACTACTTCTTTACCTGTGCCGGTTTCTCCCAGGATGAGGACCGGCCATCGTTGTCCATCTAATTTGGCGATCGCCTGGCTAAGCTGCGCCATTCGTGCGGAGTTTCCGATCAGCGACCGCTCCCGGGACATGTGTGCGACTGTAGTCATTCGCGTGCTTGTCAGGTAAGTGCGAAAGTTCAGCCGTTTGTCTCACTCGAATCACCTGCTCCCATCCAGTCGGACTGTAAAGGCTGTAGTCCCGGAAGCCCGGATCTGCTGGGCCAGTGCTTCGGCGCGCGCCTCATCTTCGAGGCTTCCTACAAGCACCCTATAGATCACCGCCTCCCCGGATCGTTCGATGATGCGGGCGGCACCGTACTTCTCCTGCATCGCCTCGCGAATGGCTTCCGCACGGACCTTGTCACGGAAGGCACCTACCTGCACACTGAACAGTTCCGATTGCTTTTCAATCTGCTGTTGCGGCGGTGCGGCAATGATGGTCAGCCTGACCTTTGAGATACCCGGACCGATCATGTCGATCTCTCTGGCGGCAGCTCTCGACAGGTCGATGATGCGGTTGTCGATGAAAGGTCCCCGGTCCTGAATCCTGACTTCAACGGTCTTGTCGTTGGTCAGATTGAGGACTCGCACCCATGTATTGAAAGGCAGCGTTCTGTGTGCGGCGGTCAGCTTCTCCATGTCATAGACCTCTCCGTTGGCGGCACGCCTTCCATGGTAGGGATGGCCGTACCAGCTGGCGACTCCGGTCTCTGTACTTCCAGTGCGGGGAGGTTTAGCAGACCGGACTTTTCTGCCTCCACACGAGGCAATCAGAAGAGTGGCAACGAGGCAGAGAAGCACGATGCCGACCCTCTGCGATTGTGATTTGAGCAGAAAAGATGTCAAAACAATTTCACCTCCAGGCGTTTGATCGGCTGTCTTCCCAGAGGACCATTACTTTTCTCTTGACACAAGAGGCAAACGAATTTATATATGAATCACAACTGCGATCCCCGATCGCAAATCGACTCGATGTCAGGGAGAACCAACCGATGAAGAACGCGACCAAGAAGGCTGCGAAGAAGGCTCCGGCGAAGAAGGCCGCCGCAACGAAGAAGACGAAATAAATCGAAGGTCCTCACGAGGACTTACTAAGCAGGTTCATGCTTCCGGCCCCGGCATTCACCGGGGCCTTTTTCTTGATTAGCCCTGTGTTTTAACGCCTGCGCTGCAGGATGACGATAAAGTTCTGGAAGTCCTTTCCAAGCTCCAGAGGTTCTTTTCGGTCCGGTATACGAATGGACTGAACGGACTGGGCACCTTCGTAACCGATACGTGCAAGGCCTGTTCCGCGCTGCTCCACTGGTGCACCGTGCAACGTCATTGACTCGCCTCCGACGGCCATCTGTTCGTCAGGCCCGCTTCCCCAGATCAGCTCAATCTGTTCGGACTTGTAATCTCCCTGGTGGAGGAGCTGGCCGTCCCGGATCAGGTACAACGAAACAAGTGAAGGCCTGATGTGGAAGACTCCATTTGCATCGGCCTTGCCGAAGTCCTGGCTTCGGGCGATGATGGCTCCGTAGCCAGCTGTCAGGTTAGGTTCGTTGTCGTTGGTTAAGCACGTTCCATCGATGATGATGGGTGGAAATTCTGAACTCATCTGCGATCCTCCTTATTTGAAAGTCGTGCCTGTTGCGGTTTCGTTCGTGCAACCCGGGCGAGCCGCGCCGTAACGTCTGGTCTGGTGAGATAGCGATCCCACAGCTGTTTACCCCATCGAGTGGGGATGGTGTTGCGGATGTTATCGCACTCGGCGTTTCTTGCGGCGGAGTCGGAGCTGCCAAGAGCGGAAGCTTCGAGGGTACAGGCGCGCCACTGCGCTTCGGGCTGACCGAACTGGGCAAACAGGTTACCCGCGCGGGCTGCCAAGCTCCTGGCGGTCTCAAGCTTCCCTGCGAGAAGCTGGACCTCCGCGCAACGCAGGGCCGTGATGGCTGAGGTCCGAAGGTCCCCGGGTGCGCTTGAGATCTTGTCGCATAGCCTTTGAGCTGCTGCGGTATCTCCGGCATGGGCCACGGCAAGAGCTTCAAGTGCTCTGATTCGTGAAGCCAGCACAGTATCGGAGTCCCCGAGTCTGCGGGCCGCTGCTGCCGACTGTCGCACGGCGTCCTGGTAGCGGCCTTCCTGGAAGCTCGCCATTGCCTTCACAGCGGCTGCCCGTTTGACGACCATTTGGGTGGGCTCTTCCAGGTCCTTCTCGTTTGCCAGAATTTGTCGGGCACCTGAGATGTCTCCTGTCGCAACGAGGACCTCTGCTCTGTTGAGGGCGGCATAGGCGCGCGTCGCCGAGTCCGGAGCTGAGAGTGCTGCGTCGAGGTGATTGAGCGACTCGCTAAACCTTTCGAGATTCAGCAGCGCGATACCGATTCGAAGATGCATACTGGCAACGGCCCGGGCGTTGGAAGGTTCGGTAAGTTTGAGTTGTTCTTCGAAAGCTGCGAGGGCTCCGGTGAAATCTCCGGCGAGAGTACGAATCTGGGCAAGCAGGGTAAGGACGGAAACCATCTCCCGCTGATAGCCGGCGGAACGATAGAAGGCGAGGGCCTTTTCCGCACCGGCGCGCGCGTCGTCGAGGCGGGACTGCAGGGAACGAACGCTGGCGATGGAGGCGACAGCCCGGGCCTCGTGGATGCGACTGTTGAGAGACCGTGCAATTCGCAGTGCACTGGAATAGTGCTTCTCGGCATTCGGAAGATCCCGTTTCTGGAGGTATACATTCCCGAGGTCCATCAATCCATCGACGGTGTATTGTTCCATCCGGTTCTCGTTAGCTAGTGCGAGTGCTTCCGAGGCGTAGCGTTCCGCTTCGACGCTGTCCTCATTTAGTCGCGAGAGAACGCCATGACGCATCAGGATGCGGATGCGCTGACTCTCAAACCCTGTGGTGTTGGCGAGCTTCAGGGCTTTTTCCAGAGTCAGCTGTGCCTCCTGGACCTGACCCTGGAGCATCAGGACGGCGGCGCGGTGGACGTTTACCTCAGTGACACCGGCGAGATTCCCGCTGGTGTTGTAGAGGGATTCCGCTTTGGCGAAAGCTTCGTGCGCTGCCGCATAGTCAGCCTTTCGTCCGAGGAGCAGTCCGAGGCGTACCCACGCCGGAGGAGACTCCTGCTTCAT
>JACMLA010000161.1 GCA_014379815.1 Bryobacteraceae bacterium
CAGAAACTCTACCTCGATGCCGACGGTCCCTTCGCTGCGGCTTGCCGGCTGCAACCAGATCTTCCCGATGCTTGTTACTTCTACGCACGGAACTTGTATGGCCTCGACCGTTTTTCGGAATCGGTCGCCGTCTTGAAACGCTTACCTAAGGCGCACTGGAAGGTCCATCTTGGACTTGGTCAAGCTCTGCAAGGTCTGGGGCAAGTTTCTGAGGCAGAGAAATATTTCCGGCTCTCGCTTGGGCTGCATTTCAAAGCGGATATGGATTCGCGAGCTTCGGCCTCGGACGATCCCCGGGTCCATTTTGGATCATTCCTGTTCCGGCAGGGGAGGACAGAAGAAGCCGGTGCAGTTCTTCGCGAACTATGCCGGGAGCGGCCGGATTCAGCCCGCGGACATCTGGAGTTGGGCCGGGTACTGATGCACCTGAATGACCTCGCGGCAGCGCAGTCGGCGTTTCAGAAGGCTATCGACATGGGTGCGGGACCGCAGGCCTCGATGCTACTACAGAGAGTCACGGCAAGGGCTGGCGTGGCTACTCGTTAAGGTTGAGGACACGATTGACAGCGGGACCACGCAGGGTCCGTTTCGTTCCGCCTGGCAGAGTAATCACTGCCTCAGAAACCTGCTTTGCTTTGCCTAAACCGAAGTGGACCACTGGTGTGCTGGAACCGGCGTAACCGACTGCGGTCGTCGCGTGATTCCACTGTTGCCCCTGCTCGGTGGTTATCTTTATCTGCGTTCCAACTGGCGCGTTGCTGAATGCAATCCAGTTGTTGCTTTTGGCCGATTGATTCTGCAGCAGCAGTGGTGTCTCTCCGAGGCGAGTGACAACAACGTCAACCGCTCCGTCGTTGTCGAAATCGGCGAATGCTGCGCCCCGGTGCAGTCCTGGAATGCCTAAAGTTTCCGCTTCGAACTTCCCGGGTTTCCTATTCCAGAACACGGTATTTCGTTGCCGTGATGTGCGGCTGGAATACTGCTCGGTATTGTCGTTGACGTCCCCGTTTGCGGTGAACAGATCCTTGTGGCCATCGTTATCGAAATCGAAAGCTCCCGTGCTCCAGCCGCTAAGTCCAAGGGTTGCTTTGCCAATCTGGGCCGGGTAGGTAATGTCCTGAAAGAGCCCGTTGCGTCCGAGATTGCGATACAAGGGGAAAGTCTCGTTTGCCAAAGCCGTAAGGAAAAGATCCGGGTGACCGTCGTTGTCGAGATCCCGGAAGTCCGATCCCATAGCCGATACTGATAGTCCGTCGTCGGTCATGGCAATTCCTGCTTCCACTCCGACCTCCGCGAAACGCCCGCCGTCGTTGCGGAAAAGAAAGCTGGGAACCGTATCGTTGCCGATAAAGATATCGGTATCGCCATCGCTGTCATAGTCGGAGAAAGCAACAGCCATGCCTTTACCCGGGTGCGAGGCGATCCCCGTTTCCGCAGACACATCCCGGAACGTTCCATCGCCGTTATTGCGGAATAGCGTGTTCGGGAGGGCTGAGTAATTATCAGGGTGGCAGTAGGTGCGGATCTTCTTGTCCGGCTGTCCGCAGTAAGGCTCAGTCGCCGGATCCCAACGCACGTAGTTGACGACAAACAGATCGGGGTTGCCGTCGTTGTTGTAGTCGAACCACCCTGCGGCTATCGGCCACTGCTGGCGGTTGCTGACTCCAGCTTTAGTTGTGACATCCTCAAAAGTTCCGTCGCCCCGGTTACGGTACAGATGGCTTTGCGGCATCCCGGCAACAAACAGGTCGGGGTATCCGTCGCCGTTATAATCTGCGGCAGCTAGGCCGAAATCATAACCTGTTCCAGCGACCCCGGCCCGGTCTGTTACGTCTTCAAACCGCCAGTCTCCCAAATTTCTATACAGCCGGTTATGCCAGACTCTGCCCGATTTGACCAGGGTTGATTGTGGTGCGCCGTTGGTGAAATACAGATCCTGCAATCCATCCCGGTCGTAATCGATCGCCGCAACCCCGCCGACCATAGTCTCAATCTGATGTTTCTTGCCAAGTGCCCCGTTTCTGAGTACTAAGGTGACGCCGGACCCGATTGTTTTGTCCCGGAACGGTGAGGTAACGCTGGCTGCGAGCAACGTCATTACCGCAACAAAAAGAGTTTTGTAGATTCCATAGTTGCGCAAAAACAAACCCCGGTATATTATTTCACCCAAGCTACTGAGCACAAGTAGTAACCTGCCACGGTCGCAGAGATCCGTCCTGCGTCCGGGCTACTTTTGGGGGCGCGATGAGAAAAGTAACGTTCTCGTTGCTCGCACTTCTTGTTTCGGCACTTGCGCCGGCACAGGAGTTTCGAGCGACGATTTCAGGCCACGTGTACGACGCCAGTGGCGCGGCGGTTCCAAACGCAAAGATTGAAGCCGTCAATCTTGAAAACAGCGAAACAACTAACGCAACTTCCGACACCGGCGGGAACTACACGCTCCCGTTTCTCAGGCCGGGTAACTACAAAATGGTGGTTACTGCTCCCGGATTTAAGACCTACAACCGGGAAAACCTCGTTCTTGAAGTCGGTCGTCTGATCGGGATAGATGTCTCGCTCGAAGTCGGGCAATTGAGTGAATCGGTTAGCGTGACCGCGGAGGCTGCCCTGCTTGAAACACAGACTGGCAGCCGCGTGGGTGTTGTGAACACGATTCAGGTTTCGGAATTACCATTGAACTCTCGCAATCCTTTCATGCTTGGCTCGATGATGTCGGGCGTCACCTTTCGCGGAGCGGCGATCTGGCAAAGGCCATTCGACAACGGCGCAATCGCGGAATGGTCCGTAAACGGCGGCCGTCAGTCCAACAACGAATTTCTGATGGATGGTGCCCCGAACAATGCGCAAATGGGCAACAACAACATTGCCTATGTTCCGATTGTGGATGCCGTGCAGGAGTTCAGCGTGCAGCAGAACTCGTATGACGCCGGCTACGGCAAGACCGGTGGCGGCGTGTTCAACGTTGTCCTGAAAAGCGGCAGCAACGAGCATCATGTAACGCTGTGGGAGTTTTACCGGCGGCGATGGCTGGATGCGAATACGTATCAGAACAACTCTGTAGGCCTCGCGAAGCCGGCACACGAACTGGATCAATACGGCTGGCAGTTTGCAGGCCCCGTACGAATCCCTAAGATCCTCAGGAAAGATGGACCGGTCAAGCTGTTTTACCTCGGTGCCTACGAGGGATATCGGGAAGTCTGGCCGCAGTTTCTGCGCAACTCATACGCTGCACCGGAGATGCGCACAGGCGATTTCAGCAGGCTGCGGAATCCTTCGGGTGAGCCGATTATTATCTACGATCCGGTAACGACGCAATTTGCCGCAAACGGAGATCCAATACGTACTCCGTTCCCGGGCAATGTCATTCCGCAAAACCGGATTCACCCGGTAGCGCGTGCGGTTACCGGCTTCATGCCGGCTCCGAATGCGACCACAGCAGGTGTGCGGTATGCGCAGCAGAATGTGTTGAACCCGGATTACTCTGCGACAGACAAGTTTTACAACCTGATCTTGAAATTCGACTGGAACTTCGGCGACAACCACCGGATGTTTATGCGCCATGCTTCTAACGACCGCACCGAAGATCGATGCGTCAATGGCATATGCGCCGGGCCGGGTACAGACGGGCAGCAGCCATTCCAGCGCATTAACGATGCATACGTTCTTGATTATTTGTGGACCATAAACCCCAGTACGATTCTGAATATTCGCGCCTCGAATAATCGCTTTGTGGAGAAGGGTTTTGGTGCGGCGAACGACGGTTTCGATCTGACCAGCCTTGGTCTCTCGCCTGCACTGGTCAATCAGCTGCCGGCCCCACGGTACTTCGGACGCTGGAACTTTTATGATGCGGCGACTGGCACCACCAATCAATACAGTCCTCTGGGACGTTATCAGGGCGTGAACATTACCAACAGCTACAACCTGTTCGCGAACCTGACGAAGATCATTGGCTCGCACACTATAAAGTTGGGTTACGACCTTCGCCGAACCCATTATCTTCTTCAGAACACGGGCGACATTCTGCGGTTAGATGCCCGGCCGAACTGGACCCAGAGATTGTGGAATCAGGCGGAACCGAACTCCGGAGACGCATTCGCTTCGTTCCTGCTGGGTGGTGTTGACGGCTCTGTCAACTATCCTGTGTTTCCATTCTTTCGGAACTGGTACTCTGCGCCCTTCGTCCAGGACGACTGGAAAGTTAGCCGTAAGCTCACACTCAACCTTGGTCTTCGCTGGGATCTGAATTTCTACCCTGACGAGAAATACAACCGGGTCAATCGCGGCTTCAATGCTCAGGAAGCCAGCCCTATTGCAAATCAGGTCCCCGCGGCCATGCTCGCTATGTATCCGCAGTTGCGGAGTTTAACTGGCAACCTGCAGTTTGCCGGCGTGAACGGCAACCCCACCGAGACGGGCAAGCGGGACTGGAATAACTTCCAGCCGCGTATAGGTGCGGCTTACCAGTTGAACGACAAGACAGTAATTCGCGGTGGTTATGGGCTCTACTACCTCAATCCGAACAATAACTGGCAAGAGGTGACTGGTTTCCAGAACAATACTCCGGTAATCAACAGCCAGGATGGCGGTCGTACGCTAATCCCCAACCTGCTAACGAATCCGTTTCCCAGCGGCATCAACACTCCAGTAGGATCCACACTGGGCGGCTCTACCTTCGTGGGCCAGAACTTCAACTGGTTCAACGGCAACATGAGCATCCCGCGCTTCCACTCGTTCAGCTTCGGCATTCAGCGACAGCTAGGTCAGTCCAGCACGATTGAACTCTCCTACGTAGGCAGCAGAACGCGGGGCGCCAATACCGAACGGGACTTCAACATCCCATCTGTCGACTTCCGGCGACGTTGTAATCTGCAGGAAGGCGGCAGTCCGAATTTCTGCAACGAGTTGATACCGAATCCGTTTCAGGGAGTTGCGGCGTTTCGGGGTACGGAGTTCTTCACCCGCGACACGCTTTCGCGATTCCAGCTGGCGCGACCGTTTCCTCAGTTCAACGGTAACCTTCAGGAACGCGGGCGTGGAGAATCCAGTTTGAATTACAACTCGCTTCAGGTGAATTACAACGTTCGCGCCGGCCGGGGCCTAACGCTGATCGCAAACTACACGTTCAGTAAAACGATTGAGCGCTTTGGCTACAACGACCCTTACAACAACGTGATGCAGCAAGGTCTGTACTTCAACGACCGGCCACATTTCGTAAAGTTCTCGACCGTCTACGAGCTTCCAATAGGTCGTGGCAAGAAGTTTGGCTCGGGAATCAATAAGTGGACCAACGGCTTGATCGGAGGCTGGCAGGTTAGCACGTTCAGTCAGATTGCGTCGGGTGAGCCGAATGACTTGCCTAACAACGTGATTCAGCTGAGAGATCCTCGCACCAAGGGTGGAGATTTCACTGGGGATTTTGGCTGGAAGGATCACCAGGTAAAGGGCTTCAATCCCTGCGTTCTGCGCCAGTTCAACGATGGCAGCATCCGGCCCCAGCAGTTCAGTCTGGATCGGGGATGCGGAACCGATACGGCGAATTACGCGTGGCTCCGCACCGCGGATTATGCTCCGCGGTACACGCCGTTTCGAAGTGGTCAGATTCGGAAACAGTCACTGTTCAACATGGATGTGGCTTTATCCAAAACAGTGGAGTTCACCGATAGGATTCGTGCTCAGTTCCGGCTCGAGGCTTTCAATGCGACCAACTATTATTTTTATGGTCGTAACGATGGCTTCAATACGAATCCAGACAGCCCTCTCTTCGGGACAGTTTTCCCGAATCAGGGCAATACGCAGAATGGGTACCCAAGGCAGTTCCAGCTAGGTATCAAGCTGTTCTTCTGATATGGAGCGAACTGTCAACCCCTGAGTGCGTTTGACAGTTCAGTTCTGCAAGTCAGGCTGGCTTTGCTCCGAAAGAGCGAAGCCAGCCTTTTTCAATTGTGGTCCCTGGATCAGGGGAAGTGTTCCCGTCAAGGTCAACGCGGCGTGTCCCGGCTGGCTTTGCGTCTGTTGAGTTGCCGACTGCTTTTCTCTCATTCGACGTTTGAGTGCAGTTCACGTTTTCCTTCCTGTGTTTCTCGCGCTGGCGGAACACCGAACAATCGCCGATATTCGCGGCTAAATTGTGACGGACTCGCGTATCCAACCTTGTAGGCCGCTGTTGCGGCGTCTATCCCGGTGGTCACCATTAATTTCCGGGCCTCCTCCAAGCGCAACCCCTTGTGATATTGCAGCGGCGCCATCATTACGATGGCAGCCGTCGAAGCTGAGCACCTCTGCGGCTGCAAAGGATGTGGTAAGGAATCTCGCGCTGAAGGACCGGAGTCATAGCGGCAATAAGCGGAGGGGTGTCCAGCAGTCGAATCAGACGACTGACGGCATTCACGAGATCTGGCCTGGTTTCACTGGTGAAGCACCGCAGAAGCCCTGTTTGGTGGGTTCCGCATTGCTCGCATCATCACCCATGGAAGGAAGATGGGTGAGGTCCAACTCCATCACGAATCCAAGATACGGAGCTTTCTTTGTTGCGCCTGTAACGCTGATTTCCATCGGCAGGTATAGTGCTCCGACGAAATAAGAACTCGCATCGTAGCGGAAAGTCTCACTCCCAATCCTGATTTGCTTAGCGCCTTGCGCTACAACGGCGATGGATGGGTTGCGCGAGCAACGTTCAGCGAGAATGGGTGCGGTAAAACGACCGAGTTGAACC
>JACMLA010000162.1 GCA_014379815.1 Bryobacteraceae bacterium
CACTTCCGGATCGGTATACGTGACGTGAGGAATCACCAGATGCGAGACCTTCTTCCCAGCTCCATCGAGCGCGTTGGCGACCACTAGCTTGCCCATTGCCATTGCCGCGTGCGTGTACTTTTCCGGACGGGCAACGTCTCCCGCCGCATAGATTGCCGGATTGGTTGTCCGAAGATGGTCGTCGACCTCTATACCCGACGGACGAAATACCACCCCTGCAGCCTCCAGCGCCATCCCGTCTACGTTCACCTTGCGGCCAGCCGCCACCAACAGAACGTCGTATTCCAGCTCTTTCCCATCGCTCAGAGTCAGTCGTTTGCGTCCACCGTCGACCTTCGTGACCTTTGCCCCAAGGTGGATTCGCACTCCGTCAGCGATCAGTTGCCTGGTCACGACCTCAGAAGCCGAAACCGCCTCACCTGGTAAAAGTCTTTCTGCGGATCCAATTAGATCGACCTCGCTACCAAGTCTGCGAAACGCCTGGGCAAGTTCGCAGTTCACGATTCCGCCACCAATGCAGACTAGGCGTCGGGGCAGTGTTGTCAGTTCGAAAACAGTTTCATTCGTGAGATACTCGGCATCCGCCAACCCTGGCACGTCAGGTACAGCAGGCCCGCTACCCGAAGCAATCAGGGCTTTCTGAAAGCGTAGCCGGTGTCCGTCCGCCTCCAGTGTGTCGGGGCTAACGAACCGGGCATCTCCCAGGAACACGTCAATGCCCACTTCAGCGGCAACGGAAACTGCGTCAAAGCTGCCACTGAAGGCACGCATCTCTCTCACCCGGGTCATCACAGCGGCAAAGTTGACGGCAGGTTCCCCGCTTAGCGTGTACCCAAACTTTTGTCCATCACCGGACTGGTGCACCGCACGCGCCGCACGAAGCAGGGTCTTGCTGGGAGTACAGCCAAAGTTGACACATGTACCGCCAGTCAGGTTCCGCTCGACCATCGCAACGGTGTGACCCTCCGATGCTGCCGTCACCGAAGCCGTCAGTCCAGCCGGTCCACCCCCAATCACGACCAGTTCGTAGATTTCTTTTGGTTTGGGTGCCTTCCAGTCGGTTGGGTGACCCTGAGCAATTGTCGTTCGGTTCGGCGCATCAAACGGGGCAATCGTCGCAGCAGACATAGCTACCTCATACGGAAATCACAAACAGCCGCAGATTAGCACGCCAGCCTATCGCTTTGCCTGGTTACTTTCTGTCACAATTTGTGTGTGCAAAGGCGGAGCGGCGCTGGCACTCGGGAATGAACTCCATAGAAAAGGAACTGCAAAAAATGGTCACAGTAGGACTACTCGTTCGATTAGAAGCAAAGCCCGGTAAAGAGCAGGAAGTTGCGGAGTTTCTGAAGAGCGCGCTGCCACTGGCAGAAGCGGAGCCAAACACAACGGCGTGGTTTGCCTGGCAGATAGGACCCTCTACGTTCGGCGTCTACGACGTATTCCCGGATGATACCGGTCGACAGGCACACCTCGCAGGACAGATTGCTGCAGCGCTAATGGAAAAAGCTTCTGAACTACTAGCGGGCCCCCCGAAGATTGAACATCTGGACATTCTCGCAGCCAAGCTCAAAAACTAAAAACAAAACCTCTGTGCGCATCGATGAGAGTCCGCGGACCTTCCTCGATGCGCCCCATTAGTAATGCGCCCCAGTCTCGATTCAACCTACAAACATTTCAGCCTGCCATCGTCGTTAGACAAATCTCTCCCGCAGGCAGCAGCCACAGACGTGCTTGCCCACCCGCCTGAGCGGTTCTTGCACTCCGCATACAACTGGCCATTGACTACGCGCGCACCTCGGCAGGAACGCTGATACGTGCCATACGGCAGGGTACAAGCCAGCGCGCCGTCGGTATTGTAGATCTCGTAATTGCAGTAACCAAGCGGGAGCGAGGCCTCCTTCCAGCTGCCGCGAACATTGCGGCAAGTAGCGTAAAGCGTGTTCTTTTCCACATTCAGGTTGCGGCAACTTGCCTTGTAACTGCCGCCGGGCAGTGCGCCGTCTCCCTTGCTGCAAGTCAGGTAGCCGTCTAGGTTTTCGATGCCGGACCGGCAAGTCTTGTACTGAAACACCGTTGACGTGTTGTACTGGCTGTTCATCTTCTTGCATACTGCGGTCAAATCTCCACCACTCGCCACGCAGTTGTCGCAGCTCTGGCGGTAGCTTCCCGCCGGAAGATTCACCGCGGCACCGCAATCCGCAAGTGCGACCGATCCTTGTATCAACATCGTCGCAAGCAGTGTCAGAAAAATTGTCTTGAATAGATTCATCGGGTGTCTCATGGCTAGAAGTGTTTTCCAGCCCACCGGCGTTTCAAGACCGCAAGAAAAAGCGTGGCCCACTCCGTGAAACAGTCAACACTTTTTCGATCTGATTCAGTCACACAGGCAAGGTGAGAGACATTCGCCGAGCGGGCGCGCCTGAAACATAACCGGGCAGGAGAGCAAGATGAAAACACTCGTATATCACGGCACGAAAGGCCAGATCGCGTTTGATTTCGTTTCTTTCTGGTTTAAAGGGCAGAAAATCGGAACTGGCCAGGCCAATGGGACCTGATCACCGCCGGTAAAGCAAAGCCCTCAGTCAAAAAAACCCGCCGCATAGTATCTAAAGGAAGCTAGCGCTCATGGTGTTTCCTGGCTTGGTTTTGGCGTTGCTGGCGCAGGCGGGCGAGGATCCCACATCTCTCCTGCAAAGAGTTCGGGAGAGCGTAGTTCAAAACGTCGGCAGGTTGCCAAAATATACGTGCGTTCAGACGATAACGCGGTTACGGTTTCAGCAAACCAAATCTGTCGGTTTACCTGCCTCCTGCGCACAGGTAATCGACCGCGCTTTGGAGACAAGGCGAGACGGCGGCCTCAGATTAGCTTCGAAGAACCAGCTTCGACTCGAGGTTGCGGTTTTCGAGGGGCAGGAAATCTTCTCGTGGGCAGGAGACAAACTCTTCTCCGCACAAAGTGTAGATGAACTCGTGGGCGACGGAACTACGGGAAGCGGTGACTTTGGATCTTTCACCATCAGCATATTCGCCACCGATGCCGCGGTGTTCGATTACCTCGGCGAAAAGGTAGCTAGCGATGGCGAGCGCTTTGCCACATACGGGTATCGGGTGCCAGTCGAAATGAGTCGTTATCAGATGAGACTGCCAGCGGGCAGTGCTGTTATGAGTTACCGGGGCCAGTTTTGGGTTGACCCTCGGAGTGCCGATCTGCACCGTCTCACCATCGAGGCGGATAAACCTCCGCGCGAGAGTGGCGTCTGCGGCGTGACCACAGAAATGATTTACCACAGAGTCCGGATTGGTCCGGGGACATTCCTGATGCCTCAGAGATCTGTGTTGACCATGATCGACCTGAGTGGCGCGAAGGCGGTGAACGAGACGTCCTATGCGTCGTGCCGCGAGTATAAGAGCGAATCGACCCTGCTTTTCCAGGAGGTCCCGCCAGAACGCGAGGGTACGACGACCACAGTGTCGGAGTCTCCATTGCCGGCTGGGTCGCGCCTCCCGGGTGGTTTGCGATTAGATGTAAGGCTTAAGACTCCGATCGATTCGAAGACGACCGCTAATGGCGATCTCATCCAAGGCACTCTGGCGAAACCGATTCGCGGTGCCGATGGCAGAGTGCTCGTAGAGGCAGGCGCGGTCCTCTATGGCAGGGTGATGCGTTTGGAACAGCGCTTCCTGCCCACACGCTACTTTGTGCTCGGCTTGCGCTTCGATTCCCTGAAGGTGGACGGCAAAACCGTTCCGTTAACGCTTGTAGCGTTGCCTGCAAGGGACTCAGGGGTTGCCGGGTCGCAGAGTACAGACCGGCTGCAACTGCAACCCAGAGCCGCTGGGATCGGTCCGTTCCCTATCGAGAGCCGGCCGGGTGTCGGCACGTTCCTCTTCCGGCAACGTGACCGACTCGAACTCGACAGGAAGTTCCTGACGGAATGGGAGACCCGCAGCCCGGCCCTCCAGTAGCGTGCGCCCCGTCTAATCCGCCGCTAGGACATCCCGGTAATTTCGCCCTCTGCGTCGACGTCGATCCCAATCGCCCGCGAGTCCTTCGGCAATCCCGGCATTAAGACAATACTGCCGGAAATGGCAACCAGGAAGCCTGCTCCCGCGGAGAGCTTCACATCCGTGATATGCAGCGTCCAGCCCGCAGGGGCTCCAAAGAGCTTGGGATCATCTGAGAACGAATATTGAGTCTTGGCAATGCAAACCGGAAGGCGGCCGTACCCCCACCCGGCAAACTCAGTTAACTTCTGTGCTGCCCGTTCGCTGTACTCAACATTCGCGGCACCATAGACCTTTTGGGCCACCTTCAGGATCTTCTCTTCCGCCGTATCCTCCCCGGAGTACGCCCTGCGCAACGAAGGACGGGGATGTGAGTCAATGGCTAGCACGACTGCTTCCGCGAGAGCTGCTGCTCCCTCGCCGCCCTTGGCAAAAGCCTCCGACAAAGCGCTGGTCACATCCTGTTGTCGGCAGAAACTCTGGACCGATTCCAGTTGCTCCTCTGTGTCTTTCGGAAATCGATTGATGGCGACGACAGCCGGGACTCCGAATTCACGCAAGTTGGCGATGTGTTTCTGCAGGTTGACAAACCCGCGTTCCAATTCTCCTTCGCCCTGATTCCGCAAGCTCTGGACGGTGGTCACCAGAACCGCGGCACTTGGCTCCAGGCCGGATGAGGGTATCACCAGATCCATATACTTCTCAAAGCCAAGGTCGGACGCAAACCCCACTTCATTAACCACGTAATCTGCTAATCGCAGCCCCATTTCCTGAGACACGACACTGCTGGTTCCATGCGCAATATTGGCAAACGGCCCGCAATGAACCAGCGCAGGCGTACCGTCCGTCGTTTGCACCAGATTTGGCAGAAATGCATCGCTCAGCAATGCCATCATGCCTCCAATCCCTCTCAGTTCTACCGCTCGGACCGGCCGGCCATCGCGCGCTCTTCCAATGACAATGGAGCCCAGCCTCTGCCGCAGATCGTCCCGATCCCGCGCCAGCGACAGGATGGCCATGACCTCCGATGCGGCCGTGATCAGAAACTCACTGTTCCTGTTACTTCCCTGCCGTTTTCCGCCAACACTCAATGTGATCTGACGGAGCGAGCGATCATTCATGTCGAGCGCGCGGGGCCACGTAATACCCTCCGGATCGAGCTCCAGATCGTTGCCGTGGAACAAGTGCGCGTCAATCAGCGCCGAGAGCAGATTGTGGGCTGATGTAATCGCATGAAAATCACCATGAAAATGCAGGTTGATCTTATCGCGGGGTTCCAGCGACGAGCGTCCTGCGCCGGCCGCACCACCCTTCATGCCGAAGACAGGTCCTAGCGACGGCTCGCGCGAAGTGATTACCGCTTTCTTGCCGATCCGCTCCAGTCCCTGGACCAGACCGATGGCTGTCACCGTTTTGCCTTCACCGGATACAGTCGGCGTCGTCGCGGTCACCAGAATCAACTTCCCCCGGCGCGGCAGATCCGGATCTTTCAGAAGCTCGAGCTTTAACTTGGCTCCATATGGCCCCAGTTGCTCAACATACTTTCGAGGTACTTCTAACTTGTCCGCGATTGCCTGAATCGGTAGTAGCGCTTTACTCATTCCTCACCACAATAGAAGATGCCGGACCGCCGACC
>JACMLA010000163.1 GCA_014379815.1 Bryobacteraceae bacterium
CACCGCCGCGTCGTCCCTGTATGGAGCCGACAAGAAGGCGCCCAATCGGCCCAACATCCTTTTGATACTGGCTGACGATCTGGCAGCGTGGATGACCGGTTGTTACGGAAATCGGGACATCCAAACCCCCAACATAGACACGCTTGCCCGGGGAGGCATACGGTTTGCAAATGGCTTCGTTTGTACTCCAATTTGTTCTGCCAGCAGGGCCACCCTGTTTTCAGGACGGGTGCCGAAGCAGCATGGAATCGAAGACTTTCTCACGGACGCGCCAATTGCAGACCCACCGCAAGGGCAGAAGGCTGCACCGGAGTCGTTCGCGAAAGAGATCCTGCTTTCCGACGTTCTGGCGCAAGCCGGATACGATTGCGGCTATGTGGGCAAGTGGCACATGGGGAATGACGAAAAGCCAGGGCATGGCAATCGGTACACCTACACGATGAAAGGCGGAGCGCGCGGTTATCGCGATCCCGGCATGTTTTTGAACGGCACCCATGTGGAGGAAACCGGATATCTGACGGACCTGATGACAAAGCGTGCCTGCGAGTTCCTTGATGAGCAGAAGGCTGGCCGGCCTTTCCTTTTGACAGTGGGCTATTTGAATCCCCACATGCCCTATGAGGGTCATCCGCAAAAGTACTACGACATGTACGCGAAGACAGCGTTCGACAACATAGGTTACGAGCCGGCTGCGCCAAATGCGCTGCGTGAAAAGGAACTGCTGAAGGACATTCCTGGGAACATTCGCCGGGCGGCCGCCGCGACGACAGCTCTCGACGATCAGTTGCCGATTTTGCTCGGCAAACTGAGGGAACGAGGTCTGCTCGACAATACTCTGGTTGTGTTCACCGGGGACAACGGGTTCCTGCTGGGACGCCACGGGCTGTGGAGCAAGGGGCTGGCTTCGAACCCGATTAACATGTACGAAGAAGTGATGCGAGTGCCTCTGATTATGAGCTGGCCCGGACGCATTCCGACCGATGCCGTGGCGCCCGAACTGGTCAGTTTTTATGACGTCCTGCCGACTCTTTGCGAAGCGGCGGGCGCTGCGCTTCCAGCGGGACGGAATCTGTGTGGCCGCAGCTTCCTGAAGATTGCCCAGCGTGAGCCTTTGCCGAAAAAAACACGCTGGCGCAATCTGGTCTTCGGTTCGTTCCGCAACACCGAAATGGCCAGGGACACCCGCTATAAGCTTATTGTCCGAAACGGCGGTAAGGGACCGAATGAGATGTACGATCTTACGGCCGATAATCGTGAGAAGACGAATCTGTACGAGAATCCGCAATTTGTCACTGTTCGGGAAAACCTTTTGAAAGAACTTGCAGAGTGGCGCGGGCGGACGCAGTAACCTCGCCAGTGCACCGCTCCTTTTGGTCACGGCTCAGGCAGGCCCCCGGCAGGGCCGGTTTGAAACGTTGAGAGACCCCAGGTTAAAGCAGAGCGGGTCTGGAGACCCGCCGCAGGCGTGGACGCCTGCCCCACGAGTTCTGGGGACTGGTCTCACCGTAGAAGGCGAGGAGTATAGGGAGCGGGCTGCGCTGGCTTTGTTACGATAGAGTTTCTCCTGATGATCGGCGCCGTCCCGGACATTTTGGTCCGCATAGTCGAACACAAACTAGCTGAACTGGCTTCGGCTTCAGTGCCATTGCCTCAACTGGAACGGGCGGCGGAGGACGGCATCGCCGATCGGCGCGACTTCGCTGCTGCTCTTCGCTCTCGTGTTCCCGCGATTATTGCCGAGATTAAGAAGGCTTCTCCCAGTAAGGGTGTCCTTGCCAAAGAGTTCGATCCGCCTTTCATCGCGACCGAGTACGAGGCCGCAGGGGCGGTGGCGCTTTCGGTGCTCACCGATGAGCGATTCTTTCAGGGCAGCTTTGAGCACTTGCGGTCCGCGCGGGCGGCGGCGGGACTGCCGGTGCTCCGGAAAGATTTCACGCTCGACCGCTATCACGTGGTCGAAGCCGCTGCCAACGGTGCGGATGCCATTCTTCTGATAGCCGCGATTCTCAAGTCAAAAGAAATGCGCAATCTGCGGGAACTGGCGGCGACGTTCGGACTCGCGGCCATTGTCGAGGTCCACAGCGGGGATGAATTGCAGGCTGCGCTCGATTCCGGTGCTGAGATTATTGGCGTAAACAATCGAAATCTGCATACTTTCGAAGTAAGGCTGTCGACCTCAGTGCGTCTCGCGGAACGGATGCCATCGAACATACTGCGC
>JACMLA010000164.1 GCA_014379815.1 Bryobacteraceae bacterium
GTATCTTCGCGATTTCCCGATAACGGAAGCCTTCCCGTCGTAAGAGTAAGCAATGCTGCTGTACTGCCGGAAGATTCTTCACGGCCCCAGCAAGTTGCAGAGCACGTTCCCGTTCCAGAAACTGCTCTTCTGGATTAGGGACCTGGCATGCTACTTCGTCTCCAGTTGTCAGGCAACCAGAAGATGCAGCCTTGCTGTGATCCAGAGCAAGATTACAGGCGACGCGATAGAGCCAGGCGCGGTAGTTTTCTACGGACACTCCGTTCAGGATTTCGCGATGCAGTCGCAGGAAGCTCTCCTGGACGAGTTCTTCACTGGTGGCGGGGTTCCGCGTGATGAGAACGAGATACCGGAAGAGAGAGTCGCGATTCTCTTCAAACAAGCGCGAAACGAGTTCGTCCGTGCTCTCCGGCTTCCGTCGTGCCATTGAGACAAACGATTCGCAAATGCGTTGTAAGCTTTGATCGGCTGTCCAGTCCACTCGTTCACTCCGGTCACCGGTCAAGACGATCCTGCGCTCGAAATCCTCGGTTAAAGTTTGAACAATTTTAGGACACGATTCAAATAGCTAGTTTCGCTGCTCGTGACAAAATGTGCAGTCGTTTGGAGCTTTGTTCGCCCGATGACAATCCATACAAGCTGCCATAGTGATTGGTTTTTCGACGTAAAGCTGAGTCCTCGTTGCTACCTCGCCATGGCAGTCGCCGCATTTTGCGCCCCAGTCCATATGCACCTTGTGGCTCCAGAAAACAAATGTGGGTAGCCGGTAGACGCGCACCCATGGTACTTCCTGCTTCTGGGCGACGAACTGCGCTAGCTTACGTATTTCATCGCTGTCCGTTGCAACCGTTGTGTGGCAGCCCATACATTTGCTACTCGCTGGCCATGTCATCAACTCACCCGGATCCGGATTAGCATGGCAAGTCTTGCAGGCGAGTTTTAGATCGCCGGCGTGCTGCTTGTGAGAGAAGGCGATGGGCTGTACAGGTCCCTGGGTTGCCGCGATACCGCATATGGCCGCGAGGCAAAGCACCACGTACAAAAACTTAGTCGAGTGTCGCATCGCTTAGACAGTGGCCGAAGCCGCTCCCGAGAGCCTGTAGATGGTAGCCAGTTGACGAGCTGCTTCCCGGATCGGTCCTGCCGAAGCCGAGATGAATTCCTCTAAAGAGCAACCCATCGCGGGACTCGCGACACTCACTGCCGCATAAGGCTGGCCGTCCACGTCGAGGATGGGTGCTGCTATCACACGCAAGCCCATTACTGTTTCCCCATCAGAAACAGCATAGCCATTGGTCCGAACAGCTTTCAGGCGTTCTTCGATTACTGCCAGGCTGGTGGGCGTGTTAGGCGTAATCTTTACTCTTTCCCGCAGGTTCAGAATGTGTGTGCGCTGCGCTTTCGGTAGGTGGGCGATCGCTGCATGACCGATCGCCGATGAGTACACCGGTACGCGTGACCCGATTCTTACTTCTACTCCCAATCGCACCAGCCCCGCCTGAACACGGTCGATATACACCACGTTGGCCTCATCCAGAACACCAATGCTGGCCGCTTCCCGCAACTGACCCACGAGAGAGCGCAACACAGGCCGCGCGCTCTCCTGAGGGTTCATGCGGGCAATCGCATGGAAGCCCAGACTGAGGACCTTCAGCCCCAGGTAGTACCGCTTTGCTTCCGGAGCTTCCAGCAGATAACCCAGTTGCACCAGCGTACGCACAATGCGGTAGGTAGTGCCCGCATCCAGTCCAGCCTTGGAAGCAATCTGGCTTAACGTCATTTCCCTCGCCTCACTGTCGAAAACTTCCAGAACGCGAAAACCTTTCGCGAGCGAGAGAACCTGACTCTTTAAATCGACGTCGGTTTTGAGGCCGTTGACGCTGGTCACGAAACTATGATACGTCTTATGCCGGACAGTGACGAAACATTATTCGCATTCCGAAAAACCGCCGGTAGGCGTGCTCGGCCTGGGTCTCGTGGGAAGTGCACTTGCCACTCGTCTGCTTGCTGCAGGATATCCCTTGTTTGGCTACGATCCTGCCCCGGGGGCGATCCAGCAGTTCCGAAAGCTTGGCGGCTGCCCGGAGAGTTCTGAGCTGGCAGTGGCGCGGCAGTGCAAGCGGCTGGTGCTCAGTCTGCCGGGATCCGCCGAAGTTGACGAAGTCGTGGCGAGGGTTATGGAAACGTTGGGACCCGGCTGCGTGGTGATTGACACGACAACCGGAGATCCGGAGAATGTCGAGCGTACAGCTCGAGAGATACAAGCCCAAGGTGCAGAGTATCTGGACGCCACTCTCGGCGGTTCCAGCCGCCAGATTGCGGCAGGCGATGCGATCGTCATCTACGGCGCAACCGAATCCGGATCTGCTGCTTCCCACGACCTGCTAGACACTTTCGGAAGTCCCGTCTTTCACACTGGTCTGCCTGGTTCCGGAACCCGCATGAAGCTGGTGCTAAACCTCGTTCTTGGCCTGCAGCGGGCTGTCCTCGCCGAGGGGCTGGAGTTCGCGCGCAGCAGTGGAATCGATCCTCAACGGGCATTGGAAATTCTGAAAGCCGGTCCGGCGTACGCCACCGTCATGGACACCAAGGGACAGAAGATGCTGACAGGAGACTTTGCCCCCGAGGCGAGACTGGCTCAGCATTGGAAAGATGTGCGGCTGATGCTAGCCAGTGCCGAGGGTAATGGTGCACGACTCCCACTGACTCAGGTGCACGACGAGCTGCTCCAGTCCGCATACGACTTGGGATGGGGATCGGAAGATAACAGCGCCATCATCAAGGTCTTCCAGTCGAGGGAGAAATCCTGATGCCTGCACGGACACTGGATCTCGCGGTAGTGCTCCTGTACCTCGCAGGAATGGGTGCTTTAGGATTTCGGTTCTCACGACGCCAAACCTCCACCGAGAGCTTCTTTGTTGCCAAACGCAGCCTGCCGAGCTGGGCCATGGGAATGTCCATGCTAGCCACGATGATCTCCAGCGTGACTTTTGTTGCCTATCCCGGCGCCAGCTTCGCCCGGGACTGGTCTCTGCTGGTTCCCGGCGTCATGCTGATTGCTGTTCTGCCCATAGTGGGTAGCGTCATCATCCCGTTCTATAGGGAAGTCATCGGGATGAGCGCTTATGAATACTTCGAGAGACGCTTCGGCAAACCCGCACGACTCTATAGTGCACTGGCTTTCTCACTGGCCCACTTCAGCAAAATGGGCTTCGTTCTCTACCTGATGGCGCTCACGTTGTCCAGCATCACAGGCTGGAATATCTATGCGCTGATCGTCGCTGTCGCTGCGGTGATGATCGTATACGCCGTTATGGGCGGAATAGAAGCAGTCGTCTGGACTGATGTGATTCAGGGCTTTGTGATGGCCGTCTCCATCTTCGTTGTACTTGGGTTTCTGCTATTTCTGCCCGAAGGGGGTCCAGCGGCTGTCTTCGAACGCAGCATGGCGGCAAACAAGTTTCGCCTCGGTGCTCCGGAATGGGACTTTCGCAAAAATTCTGTTCCCGTACTGTTGATCTACGGGCTGTTCTGGTACCTCCAGCGTTATGTCGCAGACCAGACTATGGTGCAGCGCTACTTGCTGGCGAAAACTGATAAGGGCGCGTTCCGGGGTGTGAAACTTGGCGCCTTTCTCTCGGTGCCTGTGTGGGCGATGTTCATGTTGATTGGTACGTGCGTCTGGGCCTTCTTTCAGATCAGCGGCGAAGTTATTCCGCCGACAATAACCAAGGCTGACCAGATGTTTCCGTTCTTCCTTAGTCAGCACTTGCCTCCGGGTGTGCTGGGACTCTTGCTTGCCTGCCTGACCGGCGCTGCTATGACCATGCTGGCAAGTGACCTCAACTCGATGGCTGTTGTTGCAGTCGAGGATTTCTATCGATACTTTCGCCCACGTTCGACAGACCAGGACAGACTCTTTGCAGCTAAAGCATTCGTCGTCATTACCGGCATCCTGAATATTGGTACGGCGCTGCTCCTCGTCCAAAGTAAAGGTAGCGCTCTCTCCAGTTGGTTCGCCGTTTCTGCCATTGCCAGCGGTGGACTCCTTGGAATGTTCTTCCTCGCGTTCCTCACCCAGCGCGCTCATCGCACTGGTGTGTATTGCGGTATCGTCGCCACGTTGTCATTCAGTGCTTGGGCAGCCCTAACCAAAGGCACAACGCCCCTACTGGATCTTGGGTTCTGGAACTTTCCCTACGATGAACTAATGATCGGTGCAATCGGCAATGTCGTGTTCTTCGTCGTGGGATGGTGCGCGAGTTACTTGATTCCTGCAGCAAAGGAAAGCGGAACTGCTGCACCTTCGCAGACACTCTGGAACTGGCTGGCCGATCGCCGACTGGCGAGGGTTACCGCCGCCTGAAGCTATATGCACCAGCCTTCAGTTCCCTACCAGTCTCCGTACGAACCTCCGTACCAATCAACGCGTGGCCGCGAAGCTCTCGTAGAGCTTGGCGATCCCGGCAGCTTGCGCGTCTCCGTCGTGGATCACGACAAGGTAGCGGAACGTCAGCGTCTGTCCGGCGGCGACATTCATCGATCCGACCTTTGTTTTGTCACCAGTGAAGTCCCGAACTCCAAACGCGTTTGCCGAATTCAGTGCATACCCACGCGCATGCCAGTAAGTTGGCGCGCCGGGGTTCGACGGGTGGTCGAAGATCGCGAGCCCAACCGGTTTACCTTCCACGGTTGTCGAGTAGTCGACCCACTTGGCCCGCTTGCCCCAGATATTTTTCGTTCCTGTGAGGCCTTCGGAATTGGCGAGGCTCGCACCCCGGTCTTCTCGAAACTCCTCCCGAAGCCGAACTCCAAACGCTGCTTCTTCGGTATCTCCGATCTTCAGAGCGACACCGGCGTCAGCACGAAAACTCATACGCGCGTCGACCTGAAATGCGTCTCGTGTCCGCGCAAACCGGTACTCCTGCCGCACCGATCCCAGCTTCTCTCCTTTGGGCGTAATCATATCGGCCTCACCCGCCAGCAATCCTTTGCGAAACGTGGGTGGGTGGGTCGCGACAAACTTACCGGTCTTCCCAGTTCCCAGTTCACGCCAGAAATCGACTCCGTTGATGTCTCCGTGTCCAAAGAAGAGGCCACGATGCCATACGTGATCTTTGCTGTCTCCAACGCGCTCGTCAACAGGCCAGCCCCGCGAAAGAAGGGTTCCCGCAGGCGTGCGCAAGGGATACAGAAACGGCTTTTCCCATTTCTGGCCGTAATGAAATGCCGTAAGGGGCTTTCCGTCGAGAGTGACTTCCATCGTCTCTGCCACCTGGGTCACTTTGAGGGATGCAGCGGACAGGGTGACCGCGCTCAGAATCAGGATCGCGTTTCGCACATCGTCATACTACATCGCCCGGAACGAAGAAGGAATACCCGATGAGGTCTACTCGACGACAGCTTCTACAAGGCGTTGCTGCAGGTTCTCTCGCCGCCCAGGGTTCAAAGGCCGGACGCATCGACTGCCAGAGCCATCTCTTCTCTGAGGAGTTTTTGCGATTGCTGGAGAAGCGTAAGACCTCGCCCTACGTTTACCGGAAAGAAGGCGAATCCTACATCGTGGTCGGAGACTGGCATCGCAAGTTAATGCCAAAACACACCAGCGTCGAAGCCAAGCTGGCCGACATGGACAAAGCTGGAATCGCGATGGCTGCCTTGTCAATCAACGATCCCGGCCCTGAGCTGTTCGGTTCGGATGCCCCAGCGATGGCGGTTCTGCTGAACGACTTCATCGCAGAGGCTGTTCGCAAAAATCCAGCACGTTTCTTCGGCATGGCAACGCTACCATTCAACACGCCTGCCGCAATGGAGAAAGAGCTCGACAGGTGTGCGAGCAAGCTCGGGATGAAGGGTATCCTGCTGTACTCCAATCTCGACGGGCACTTCCCCGACGAGCCAAAGTTCCGGTCTTTATTCAGCGAAGCGGAGAAGCGCGGTCTTCCCGTGTTTCTGCATCCAGCGATGCCTACCACGTATGAAGCAACCAAGGGGTTCAACATGGCTGCTGGACTTGGGCTCATGTTCGACACCACGATCGCGCTCTGCCGGCTCATTCTCTCGGGAGTCCTGGAACAGCACCCCAGCCTCAAGATAGTTTGTCCACATGTCGGTGGAGCTCTGCCCTACCTGATTGGGCGCATCGATCACCAAACGATGGTTCTCAGGCGCGGCGCTGAAAACATCAAACGGGCGCCAAGTGAGTACCTCAAACAGGTCTGGCTCGATACGGTATCGCCTCTGCCTCTCGCGATCAAGTTTGGTCTCGAGTTTTCCGGCACGGACAAGATGCTTTATTCAAGCGACCACCCATGGGTCGATCCGCAAATCACCATTGACGGCGTTAACAGTCTCAAGCTGCCAGCCACCGATCTGGAGCAGATTTATTCAACAAATGCGCGGAGGTTGTTTCATCTGTGATCTCCTCGCGCCGGGAAGCCCTGTTTGCAATGGCCGGAGCCGCTGTTGGCGCGCCTCGAATGTTGCCGCTTGCAATTTGCAACGAGACATTTGCCGGCATGTCGTTTTATGAGACTTGCACCGCCGCCCGACGCATTGGCTACACCGGCCTGGAAGTGGACGCATCGACTCTGGGACCAGACCCGGTTGCGCTGACGGCAGCGCAGCGCAATGCCCATCGCCGGATGATGGAAGATGCTGGTTTACAATTTGTCGGCTTTCACTCCTTTCTGAAAGCTCCCTCAGGTCTGCATCTCACGACGCCAGATGCGAAGATTCGCGAAAAGAGCTGGAACTATTTCGCCGATTTGATTGAACTCTGCGCGAGCCTCGGTCCGGGACCCTTGATGGTGCTGGGATCCGGCAAGCAGCGTAGCGGGAACGGCACAGCTCACCTTACAGAAGGCCTGGCCCGGATGGCTGCCATCGCAGCGAAACACGGCGTGACCATCTTGCTGGAACCCTTGTCCCCGCAGTTCACCGACAACGTCAATACGCTCGCTCAGGCGAAGGCAATCGTACAAAAAATCGATAGCCCAAATCTGCGTACGATGCTCGACACGCACAACCTGGTTGCCGAGACGGAATCTGCAGCGGCGCTGCTGCGCGGCCAAGGCGACCTGATTCGACACATTCACCTGAACGAAATGGACGGGCGCTATCCGGGCAGTGGGACATACCCTTTTGCTCCACTGCTGCAGGCTACCCGCGACTCGAAGTACTCAGGGTGGCTGTCCGTCGAAGTATTCGACTTCAAACCCGACGGGGAAACCGTTGCCCGCAGATCATTCGACTTTATCCGGCAGATCGAAAGGAGTCTGAAATGAATCGTCGTAGCTTTCTCGCCGCAGCATCTGCGGCATCTTTAGCCCGTAAATCTGTAGCAGCACCGAGCGACAAGGTAAACCTTGCCGTGATCGGGATACGTGGTCAGGGCCGCCACCTTGCGGGTAGTTTCGCAGGCCTGCCAGACGTCAATATCGTGCATCTTTGCGATGTGGACGAACGCGTTTACGCCAACTGCGCCAGGGCCGTGGAACAGCGCTCTGGTCGTCCACCGGCAAAGCTTGTCAAAGATCTGCGGCGCGTCCTGGATGACAAGAACGTTGACGCTGTCGCAATCGCTACACCGGACCACTGGCACGCTCCGGCCACTATTCTGGCGTGTGCCGCTGGCAAAGATGTATACGTAGAAAAGCCGCCGGCACACAACGTGCGGGAGTGTCGGGCGATGGTTCGGGCCGCACAACAGCACCAGCGCATCGTGACCGTTGGCACGCATTCGCGGTCTCGCCCGTCCACTATCAAGGCCATCGACTTCGTGCGCTCCGGCAAGATCGGCAAGGTTCTGATGGCAAAAGCCTGGGACGTCCAACTGCGGGATCATATCGGCCACAAGGAAGACAGTCCCGTACCGCCGGAAGTAGATTTCGACGCCTGGACCGGCCCCGCCAGGTCAATGCCATTCAACGAGAACCGGTTTCACTATAACTGGCACTGGCACTGGAATACCGGAACCGGAGACATCGGCAATGACGGCGCTCATCAGATCGATATTGCGCGCTGGGCTCTCGGTGTCGACTACCCCACCGCAGTCTACGGATACGGGCGCAAGATCTTCTTCGACGACGACCAGCAAACTCCCGACACGATGAACATCACCTATGACTACTCCGATCGCCAGCTCATCTGGGAGATGCGCATCTGGAATCCCTACGGGATGGAAGGTCAGCAGAATGGCGTCGCAGTGTACGGTACCGAAGGCACTGTGCAAATCGGTCGCTGGCCCAAACCGTGGGGCTACCGAGTCTATGATGCCAAAGGCAAGCTGGTTAGCGAGGAATACGACTCCGCTAATGACAGCGATTCCATTCACCATCACCGCAATTTCATCGAGTGTGTCAAAAACCGCCGAAAGCCTAATGCAGATATAGAAGTCCTGCAGGCAACCAACACCTTGCTGCAACTTGGCAACATAGTCTCGAGAACGGGACGGCCCGTCAAGTATGAAGCTGCAACGGAGAGCATCGCCGGAGATTCGCAGGCGAACAGTATGCTCGGTCGCGAGTATAGAAAGCACTGGTCCAC
>JACMLA010000165.1 GCA_014379815.1 Bryobacteraceae bacterium
GCGTTCGAAAATCGCCGGGAACGAGGCAACGGTTTGGCACAGTGTTCCGGACGGATTAGTCCTCGGGAGTCGGCTTGTAAGACCCTTCAGAGGGAATTGAGGATTTCATCGCGGGATACGGCCTTGTGCTGCGCCACCGAACGCAGAATCGAGATCAACGTGCCGATTCGCAATGTCTCATGTGCGGGCACAGCAAGACGGTGCTGCGATGGCTCGGACGTCTCCAGGATGATATGGCTTCCAACCTGGTGCACCGGGATGTAGTGCCAAGCCTGCAAAGGGCACGAGCCGGTTGCTGACCCGAGAGGTCGCGAAGGAGCCTCAAGCTACGGTAAGAACCTCATCGCGGATGAGGTGAAGGCGAACGCTGGCGGGCGCAGGCCCGTCAAAGTGGAAAGCGCTCACAGCTTCGATGACGTTCCGGCGGAGTTCGTCCCATGAATTAGCTTGTGTGAATATGCTTTCCGTCAGGCACTCGGCGCAGTAGCCACCATCCTCCTCCTGCACGACTTCAAACACCAATTCACTCATATGCTCCATCGTAAGCCGGGATGGTGATGCCCAATTGGCGCGCCCGATTACTCCTCGGAAGTCGGCAGGGCCAACCCAACTGCCGGAGGCCCGTTACTCGGGAGGTATGCAGTGTGTTCCGGAGTAGATCGACGATCTCAAAGATCCGCGAACAGGGCGATCAGAAAGTCGACCAGACCCGGGGGGAGAGATCAGGGCGAGTCTGTACGCTGCTGGCAGTACCTGAGGTTCCGGCGTGTATTGCAACGGCCCTGATAAAACCGACCGGGAACTAACATTGTCTGCAGATCCGTTCATCAGCACGACCATGCTAAGACCAACATCGAATACCAGTCTGGGCTGATCACGGACGACGAAGATACTCGGGAATGGCCCACCTGAGCTTTCCGGTCTTGCCCTGAATGCTGACACTGAGTTCAGCTTCCTTATCAGTTGCCGAAAAGATCGGCTTCCCATCATCCTCGTGCCGCGGGAAAACTAACCAGAAGAGCTGATAGGAATAGTCTCGGGGAGGGACCGCGGCCAGGCTCCGCACTTCCGCGAGAGACGGGGTGCTTCTCCCGCCAACGACGAGATAGCCGGAAGGCTCACCCGAAGTAGCATACGACGAGTTTTCACTCCGTGCGCCCAACAGTGCGGTCCAGTCTGACGGAACGATTCCGGAACCCTCTCGCGGGTCAATCTCAACTTGGATGACAATTTCTCCTGCGGCGAGTCCGGCGGCCACCAGCGTTCGTGTCTCGTCGGAACTGAGCGCCTTACTGATCTGCTCCAATCAGGCTAAGGCTTTGATAACGGCGGGTGTCATCCACGTTGCACGAAGCTTGAAGTTGACACTGCGGTCCGTGGCAAGAATACTCCTCGTCTGCGCCGTGGAGGGCGACTGCAGTGAAGAGCTTTAGGACGAGCGAGCGGCTCACTGCTCCAACTTTTGCAGGATGGTAATTACCTCTTTGCCGCCAAAGGCGGTTTTTCCAACAACAACGCCTAGAAACTGATATCCGGCTTCCCCCGCCTGCCTCAGCTCCTTTTCCATAGTGGACGTTTTAGTCGTGGAAAGGAGCTTATAGTCAATGCGTTTGGCCTTTGTGCCGGCTACTGTTTTCTCAAGGATCACCGCAACCTCTCGTCCCCCGAATGCGGACTCGAAGACAGTCTGCCCACAGTAGCTAAAACCCTCTGCACCCGCCTGTTGCATTTCCTTCTCGAGTGTCCCTGTTTTTGAGGTCGCCAATAGAGAATACTTCCTGCCAGGAGTGGGGTCGCTTGCAGCCTTTTTCATTACAACGATGACTTCTTTTCCACCAAGGCCAGATTCTCCGCCCATTACCCCGCTGAAAACGAATCCGGCATCGGCGGCCTGATTCATCTCTTTCTCCATAGAGGATGTCTTTGAGGTCGCGAGCAGTCGATAGTCGAACTGTTCCGCGGCCCGGGACGCTGCGCACAAACTCAATGCGGACAAGATGTACACTCGGAAACGCATAACGGTTAGCGCCAGTATCTCACGAATATGATACTCGCCCCCTACCATTTCGTGGCCGAGCCTCGGGCGCCACCAAACTTCAAGCTGACCGTAAAGTTCAGGGCCACGGAGTTCACACATAGTAATAAAGGCCGGAACTTGCCGTCGGAAGCGGATTGCGTGCTCTGAACACTTCGCGAGTACTTCGTCGGATCGTGAAGCCGAGTGGAGCTCTCGACGCGCACTGAACGCGAATAGTCCGAGTCTGCAGGTGAGGACCATGCCCAGGAGACAGGCAAGCTCAGATCAGTACTGTGAAATCGGCTTGTAACAGGTATTCCCGGGCACTCGTACTCATCGGCCAATCCCAGCTCCGCCAAGGCCATCGGGAGCTTCACTCCTCCCATGGACGGTCCCCTACCCGACTCTCGTTTGAGCCGTTACATGGCCTTCTCCAGATTTCCGCGCACGATCCCGGCGTTCCAATCGACCCGGTCCAAAGTGCTCGACACGACGTACTTTTTTGGCGCGACGATCGTCGGGGCGGAGGGTCCGTCCATTCAGGCGTCCCTCCCGTCCTCGCCGGCGCTGGGCAGCCGGGCTATGGCAACGAAGGACCGCCCGGATGTCATGAAGGGCGGGCGGAAACACCCGGCCAGCTGGCAGGCGGCATGCCGATGAAATGTCACAAACAGCGGTTGTCCGATCACGTAGCGATGAGGAAGCCGTCGGCTCGAAAACTTCACCAGTCTGATAGTGCGCATGAAGTGCAGAACCTCCCCGAAGATGCGGGTCTGGAGACCCACAGCAGTCCTGGAGGACTACCCCACGTCCAGACATTTCACAGGCTTTTGTGTGAGATGATTTCGTGGAGTTTATGCGCTGTGCCTCCTGCGGCCTCGAGCTGAACAAAACCGGCGCGTCCTGCCCACGCTGCGATCCAACGATCGTGGTTACCGTACCAACCGAGGCGACAACAACAGGCAACCCCGCCCCCTTTGCGACGGCCCAAGAGCGCTTTCTTCCCGGTGCAATTCTCTCCGGACGTTACCGGATCGTGTCTTTGCTTGGCAAAGGGGGAATGGGCGAGGTGTACCGCGCCGACGACCTCACACTTGGGCAGCAGGTCGCGTTGAAGTTCCTGCCCCATGCGTTGAATCGCAATGAAGACGCACTCAGGCGCTTCCGGAACGAAGTTCGGGTGGCACGTCAGGTGTCGCATCCCAATGTCTGTCGCGTCCATGATGTCGGCGAGGTCGAAGGTCAGATGTTCCTCTCCATGGAATATGTGGATGGAGAAGATCTCGCATCGCTGCTGCGCCGAATCGGCCGACTACCGGAGACAAAAGCTCTCGAAATTGGGCGAAAACTCTGTGCCGGTCTTGCCGCTGCGCACGAGAAGGGGGTCTTGCACCGTGATTTGAAGCCGGGCAACATCATGCTCGACTCCCGTGGACAGGTGGTTCTTACAGACTTCGGCCTCGCAGCGGTTGCGGCCGAGATTGCGGGTAGTGAGGTGCGCAGCGGCACTCCGGCGTACATGGCTCCGGAACAGCTGGCTGGAAAAGAAGTCACGGTTCGAAGCGACATCTACGCACTTGGGCTGGTGCTGTATGAACTGTTCACCGGCAAGCGGCCGTTCGAAGCAGAAAGTCTGGCGGAACTGGTACAGGCGCGGGAAGAGAGTTCTCCAGCCAGCCTAACCAGTCATGTCCGCGATCTCGATCCGGCAATCGAAAGAGTCATTCTGCGATGCCTCGATGCAGACCCCGCGCGGAGACCCGTCTCGGCTCTCGCCGTTTCCGCAGGCTTACCGGGAGGGGATCCGCTGGCAGCGGCGCTGGCTGCTGGCGAGACTCCCTCACCGGAGATGGTGGCCGCGGCAGGGGGCGAAGTTGCCATCAAGGCTCCTATAGCAATGGCGCTTACCGCCGCAATCCTGATCGCGATAGCGGTGCACCTAACTCTGACCGCCCAGAGCTCGGCCCACGAAGCTCTGCGACCCACGCAACCTCCTGAGGTTCTCCAGTACAAGGCACGTGAGTTGATCCGCCAGCTCGGTTATTCCCCACAGGCCGCGGACTCGGAGCGTGGGTTCGCATGGGGCAGCAAATACATAGACTGGGCGTTTGGACAGAAGCCGCGTCCACCGTGGTCGGACATCTTGCGCGGCAGAGCACCGGCGCTTCGTTTCTGGTACCGGGACAGCCCGTATCCGCTATTGGGATCCATGTTTCACGACGACTTGCTCACCATGGGTCAGGTGCGGCCAGACGATCCTCCACCGCTGGATTCTGGCTCGCGATACATCGAACTGGACCCCGAAGGCCGGCTGGTCGAGTTCCGGGCGATGCCCGCGGAAAAGGTCGAAGCCGCAGGTGAATCAGGCGCAGGTGAATCAGGCAAGGAGCCCGACTGGTCGCCGTTGTTCCAGTTGGCCGATGTGGACCGTAGAACGTTCCAGGAAGCGACTCCGCAATGGCGATTTCTGGAGGCCTCGGACGTCAGGCGTGCATGGACGGGAGTATGGCCTGGTTCCCAGCACCCTCTTCGTGTCGAGGCGGCGTCGCTTGCCGGTAAGCCGGTCGTGTTTGTGCTGCTTGGGCCGTGGGCGACACCCATTCGGATGCCACCAGTTGAGAATAAATTTGACTGGTCTCTGGCCCTCCTGACTGGACTCGGAGCGTTATTGCTGGCGACCTCGGTCTGGCTGGCAAGAATCAACCTGCTACGAGGACGAGGCGATCGGCGAGGTGCCCTGCGACTGGGGATCTTTCTGGGATGTGTCCAACTCCTGCTGTGGGCTTCGCGCGTGCATCTGACTCCAGGCTTTGGCCTTGCGGGATTGCTGATCGTCGCGATTGCAACGGCAACGTTTTTCGGTGTGCTGGTGTGGGTGCTGTACCTGGCTCTTGAGCCCTATGTCAGGCGTTTCTGGCCGACAACCATCATCTCGTCCACGCGACTCTTAAGCGGCCAGTTTCGGGACAGTATGGTGGGACGCGACGTTCTTGTCGGCTTTGGAATCAGCTGCATCTGGCGACTGATCAATCACGCCAAGCGCATCAGTCTGGATCGTGCTCCTGAAATCCCTTCAGAAGAGTTCTTTACCAGCGCGCGAAGCGGGTTAAGCGAGGTTCTGGAAAATGTCCCACACGCCGTACGGGACTCGCTGCTTTTCTTCTTCCTGCTGTTCCTGCTTTGGATGCTGCTGCGCAGAAACTCTGCAACGGCAGTCGCATTCACATTGATCTTCACTGCAATCGGTTTCGTGTCTTCCACAAGTGTCTGGGACCTTCTGCACCTGGCCGTCATCTATGCCAGCCTTGCAGCGGTGACGCTCCGTTTCGGACTGCTTGCCTTAGCCTGCGCGATTCTTGCCGACGGCTTGATAGGTGACATTCCTGCAACGTTCGAAATGTCCGCATGGTATGCACCTGCTTTTGTATTGATGAGCCTGACCGCTGTTGGTCTGGTGCTTTGGGCACTTCGTCAGACGACACGCGGTCAGGTTCACTTCGGCGAGCTGTTGCGCTAGCTTTTCTTCCGGATCGACACGCCACCGTTGACTGTGGTGAGACGGACGAGAGCTCCACCAGCGCCCAGATTCGCTGCTATTTCTTTATTGATCCGCAGCGTTCCGGTGACCGTAACGGGGTAGTCAATGTTAAAGCCGCCGTTTCGGGTAGAGCTTTCCAGTCGTGCGGAGTAATTTTCCGGCAAGGTCATTTTCACGCCGCCATTGGTCGTGCTGACATCCATTCCGGTTCCCTCCCAGCGGTTGCCCGCAAGCTCCACGCTTAGCCCACCGTTTTTGGTCTGCCCGGTAACGTTTCCTGCAACTCTTGCAAGGTGGACACCACCGTTGACTGCGTCGAACTTAATGTCACCCCGGACGTCCCGAATGGAGACTCCGCCGTTATGGGTTTTCAGGTCCAGTCCGGTATTGTGGGGTACGAATACCTCGTAGCTGACCGACCAGCCACGCTCCTCACCGAACCTGGGTGCATCGGCACGAATCGCGGCGCCTGCGGCCTGGACATTAATCTGGGATGCAAGAGCTTTGGCTTCCGCAGCGGTTGGAGCCCAAGTCTGCACTTTGGCTCGAACGAGAGTGTCCGACCGGTCCCACCCTTTTACCTCGACACCGCCATTCTGAGAACCGTCAATAGTAAGGCGGGAAGATGCAGCACCTGGATATTCCCGGATCTCGCAGGACTGCTCGCGCTTGCCGTCATTCCATCCTCTGTTATTGCCGTTCTCACAGGTAAGTCTCTTCTCCGTGTTGTTCTCAAAAAACGACTGCGCACTAAGAAGACCCGGCACGGCGGCCAGTAAACTAAGCGTGGCAAAAAATCTCATGCCCAGCTATACGATCACAAATGGAACCGGTTACTACGATTCTTTCTGCCGTCATTTCTGCTGGGATTTGTGGTCGTAGCTAATCACTCGCGTGATCTTCCACACTCCATCCTTCTTCTCCCACAGGTGTATAAACTTCGCGATTCCAGAGGACTCGCTACCTTTCGCGGCTGGGAAAAACCGGTGCGAGCCCGTTTCCAGCGCACCGTAACCTTGCATTGGGTAGACCTGCAGGGTTCCTGCAACCAGTTCCCTGCGTACCTTCCCGCAGATGTTGTTTTTCACCTGCTCGGTGACCTTATCGCCTCCTACAGTAAGCCCGCCCAGGTCGTGATAGAACTCCAGGCCGTCCACAAAGAAGCTCCTGAACTTTTCCAGATTGCAATTGTTATAAGCCTCGAACACCTCCGTGTCGAGAGCGGCAATCGTCCGAAATAGTTCGCCAGATGTTTGCGCAGGCATCTGCCCCGCAGTTGTCAGCAGAAGCAGCGGTAAGGAAATACAAAGAAATGCGGAGAACTGGCGCCGTGCGAGCATACCCCGAAATACGCAAGCTCAATCTGATTCGTTCCTCCTTCGTGAACCACGATGGATCCAGCGTCACCCGTTTACCCTGATCAGTAGCCTCCGCTCATGCGATCTTCCCTTTTCCGCTCACTGTACGTGCAGGTCTTAATCGCCATCGGACTTGGCATTGCTCTGGGCCACTTTGCTCCTGACGCAGCCACACAGATGAAGCCTCTGGGAGATGGCTTTATCAAGCTGATCCGCATGATCATCGCGCCCATCATCTTCTGCACCGTCGTGCTCGGGATCGCGGGTACAGGCGACTTGAAAAAGGTGGGAAAGACGGGCGGGCTGGCACTACTTTACTTCGAAGTCGTGAGCACAGTGGCGCTGCTGCTGGGCCTGTTTGTTGTCAATCTGGTGGGTCCTGGCATTGGAATGAATGTCGATGTGCGCACTTTGGATACGACCGCAGTAGCCGCGTACGCCGCTCCTGGAAAGATGGAAAGCGCGCAAGACTTCCTGCTGCACGTGATCCCCACAACCTTTGTGGATGCGTTCGCGAAAGGGGAAATCCTACAGGTTTTGTTCCTGGCGGTATTGTTCGGCATCGCTCTCCAGAGGCTCGGGGAGAAAGGCGAGGCCCTTTACCTGGTAATCGAGCGAACTTCCGGTGTGCTCTTCGAAATCGTCCGCATCATCATGTGGGCGGCGCCGATCGGAGCTTTTGGTGCCATGGCGTTTACGATCGGGACCTATGGACTTGGTACTCTGCTCTCGCTGGCAAAGCTGATGGGTACTTTCTATCTCACCTGCCTGCTTTTCGTCTTTGTCGTGCTTGGGGGAATAGCCCGCTTCCATGGATTTAGCATCGTTAGATTTCTGGGCTATATCCGCGAGGAGCTGCTCATCGTGCTGGGGACGTCCTCGTCGGAAGCCGCACTGCCGAGGCTCATGGCAAAGCTGGAGAGTCTGGGCGCAGGCCGCTCGACAGTCGGCCTCGTTGTGCCCACAGGCTATTCGTTCAACCTTGATGGAACGTCGATCTATTTGACGATGGCCGCGGTATTTGTAGCACAGGCGACCAACACGCCAATGACCTGGGTACAGCAGCTAACCCTGCTTGGGGTTCTGCTCCTAACGTCCAAAGGCGCGGCTGGAGTAACAGGAAGCGGTTTTGTGGTGCTCGCCGCTACGCTCTCCGCAGTAGGTCAGATACCGGTAGCGGGACTGGCACTAATACTTGGGATCGACCGCTTTATGTCGGAAGCTCGAGCACTAACCAACGTCGTCGGTAATGGAGTAGCGGCCCTCGTAATTGCACGGTGGACCGGAGATCTCGATGTCGAGGTCATGCGGAGCCAGTTGCGAAAACGCTAGGACCCCGCTCGCCAGTTGCCTACCGCTTCTGACGTCGTCAGGTATCGGTTGTAGAAACGCACCACACCGACTTCGCCCAGAACCGCAGGCGCAATCCGCGCAGTCGTTGCGCCATTAGGGCCACTGAGATTGTCGAGCTCGCTAGCAATTCGTGTCCAGCCAAACTGGCGGGTGGCACCACCGTCGTTCAGTTCTCCATCGACCACGAAGCTGACGATTCGCGGACCTCCGTCGGCAATGATTGCGACATGCTGCCACGCACCGACCGCCAGTGTCCCGGGATGCGTGCCGTAGTCACTCTCAGCTGCGAAACGACTCGTGCCGTCGCTCACTATCAGTTGCAGATTGAAACGTTCCCCGGTAACCAAGGCAATCCCGCGCCCAGCTGCGTCACGGGAGTCGAAAAGAA
>JACMLA010000166.1 GCA_014379815.1 Bryobacteraceae bacterium
ACTTACGCGGCGAAGGAAAACTCACCGCGGACAACATGGAAACCGCGCTGCGGGAGATCCGTGTCGCTCTGCTGGAAGCTGACGTTCATTTCAAGGTCGTCAAGCAACTTGTTGAAAACGTAAGACAGAAAGCTCTTGGGCAGGAAGTACTTACGTCCCTTGCGCCGGGCCAGCAAGTAGTCAAAATCGTCCACGATGAGCTGGTCAGGATCCTCGGGACACATCAGGCCAAACTCCGCTTCGCCAACGATCCTCCAACCACGATGATGATTGTTGGTCTGCAGGGATCGGGCAAGACGACCAGCACGGGAAAGCTTGCGCGCTGGCTCAGCAAGAACGGCCATACCCCGATCGTCGTGTCTGTTGACATCTACCGTCCCGCAGCACGCAAGCAGCTTGCCGTAATTGCGCGCGACATCAAACTTCCGATCTACGAAGGGCCTGCCGACGAGAACCGGCCCGCCGAACTGGTGCGCGGTGCAAGAAGGGAAGCCGTTCAGGGTGGCCGCGATGTTCTGCTGGTGGATACGGCTGGTCGCCTACACATAGACGATTCGCTGATGACAGAACTTCAGGAGCTGAAGACACTCCTGAACCCAACCGAGATTCTCTTTGTGGCCGACGCAATGACGGGCCAGGATGCCGTCAAATCCGCGGAAGAATTTCACAAACGACTGGGAATCACCGGGATCGTTTTGACCAAGATGGACGGTGACGCTCGCGGTGGAGCGGCCTTGTCCATTCGGACCGTCACCGACCAGCCATTGAAATTCGTGGGTGTGGGCGAGAAGTTCGACGCGTTCGAGCCATTTCACCCGGACCGCGTTGCCTCACGCATTCTCGGCATGGGCGACGTTATCTCGCTTGTCGAGAGAGTTCAGGAAAACATCGATCACAAGAACGCTGAGGAGATGCAGCGCAAGCTGATCGACAACGAATTCACCCTCGCCGATTTCCGCGATCAGATGCGTCAGTTGCGCAAGCTTGGACCCCTGGAAAACCTGCTGGGTATGATGCCCCAGATCGGCCCTCTCAAAGACCTCAAGAACATGAAAGTCGATGAGAAAGAACTGGACCGCGTGGTCGCGATTATCGACTCCATGACTCCGGCAGAGCGGCGGAACCATATGATTATCAATGGTTCGCGCCGTCGTCGCATCTCGCGGGGCAGCGGAACCTCGGTTCAGGAAGTCAACGCATTATTGAAGCAGTACGCTCAGGCCCGGAAGATGATGAAGACTCTCTCTACAGGGATGCTGGGTGGCGGCGGCGGGAAGAAAATGCAATTGCCCGGCGGTTTGAAGCTGCCAGGACTTTTCGGTTAAATCGTTATTTGAAATGATGGTCTTTAGGAGATAGCAGGAATGTTGATGATTCGCATGGCGCGATTTGGTGCCAAAAAAAAGCCGACATACCGGCTCGTAGTGATCGAGAAGGAGCGCGCGCGGGACAGCCGGGCGGTCGAGATTGTTGGGCATTACAACCCGGTTGCCAAAAACAAAGTTGTCAGTCTTAAGCACGAGCGCATTGCCCACTGGATCCAAAACGGGGCGCAGCCCTCAGACACCGTGGCGCGTCTGCTAAAGGCGAACCCGGCACCAGCACCAGCAGTACAGCAGCCTACCGCCTAAGGCGGTGATCCCGTGCATGCATAGTGCCGGATCACCCACGATCCTGGCGTCACGATTCTAGCGTCACAAAAAGGAACTCGATCCATGGCGGAGATACGGGAATTAGTCGAAGGTATCGCCAGGGCGCTGGTAGATGAACCTGATCACGTGACTGTAAATGAAGTGGCTGGAGAGCAGGCTACCATCCTGGAACTTAAGGTCGGCCCCGGCGATCTGGGAAAGGTAATTGGGAAGCAGGGTCGGACCGCGAGGTCTATTCGTACTTTGCTGGGCGCAGTGGGAATGAAGTTAAACCGCCGCTTTACTCTCGAGATTCTGGAGTAATGCCGGAGTGGCTGGTGCTCGCGTCCATACGTCGCGCCCGGGGAATCCGGGGCGAGGTTGTGGCGGAGCTGCAGGGATCGAAACCGGAGCGCTTTGCTGACGGCCTTCAGGTAACTCTGGTGAAGTCGGGAGAAAGCAAACCGGCTGAAATCGAGCATGCCTGGGTACACGACGGTTCGCTGGTATTGAAGTTCCGCGGCACGGAAACCAGGACCGAGGCTGAAAATCTCCGGGGACTGGACGTCTGCATTCCCTTTGCGGAGCGTCCTCCGGCACCCGAGGGCGAGTACTACTTTTCAGACCTTGTTGGGTGCAAAGTGGAAACACCTGATGGACGGGCGCTCGGGGAAGTGACAGCGTGGCACGAGTTTGGTGCTGCTCCCCTGCTGGAAGTGCACGACGGTAAGAGAGAACTCCTGGTGCCGTTTACCACGGTGTTTTACAGGATGGTGGATATTCCGGGCAAACGAATTGTCACTGAATTGCCTGACGGCCTCGAAGATTTGAGCCAGAAATGATTTTTCATGTGCTCACGATTTTTCCCGATTTTTTTCAGGGACCGTTTGAGCACGGCGTTACTGGAAACGCCCGCGAATCCGGACAACTGGAAATCCGGGTGCACAATCTGAGAAACTGGACGAAGGATCGTCATAAGACGGTTGACGATCGGCCCTTCGGTGGTGGCGAGGGCATGCTGCTGAAACCGGATCCTGTCTTCGAGGCTGTCGAGTCGATCTGGCCGGAGCGGACCGGGTCCCGCAAAGTCTTGCTGCTCTCAGCACAAGGTCGTCTGTTCAACCAGCAGATGGCACGCAGCCTGAGCCAACTGGAGGAACTTCTCCTGATTTGTGGCCGGTATGAGGGCGTCGACGAGCGAATCGCTACCGGACTCGCCGACGAAGAGGTATCGATAGGCAACTTTGTGTTAAGCGGTGGAGAACTCGCCGCAGCGGTAGTGATCGATTCGGTGGCACGACTGCTACCGGGAGTGCTCGGTAACGAGGCTTCCAGCGTACAGGAATCGTTCACAGTCGAAGGACTGCTGGACTGCCCGCAGTGGACAAGACCTGCGGTGTTCCGGGGTGTCCCGGTACCGGAAGTGCTCCTGAGTGGAAATCACGCGGAGATCCGGAAGTGGCGAAGAAGGGCAGCGGAGGAAAAAACGGTGCGGATGCGTCCCGACCTCCTGCAGCATGACGGTAACAAAGATTCGAACGGAGCGGCCGCAAACGGTACGCCGGAGTAAATGAGATGCAGAACGTAACGATCCAGAAGATCCTCGATCAGAACAAGCGGACAGATTTGCCGGAGTTCCGCACCGGAGATACCATCCGCGTCCACGTCAAGATTAAGGAAGGCGATAAAGAGCGAACTCAGGCCTTCGAAGGAGTCGTGATTGCCCGGAATAACTCAGGCATGGGCGAGACCATTACGGTCCGGAAGATCTCCTTCGGTCAGGGCGTAGAGCGTATCTTTCCCGTCAACGCTCCCATCATCGATAAGATCGACTTTATCCGAACCGGCCGCGTTCGTCGCGCCAAGCTGTACTATCTGCGTGGTCTCCGGGGCAAGGCCGCCCGCCTCCGCGAACGCGACTAAAAACGCGGAGCGGCAAGCACAAGCGAAGCTTTTTGGACTCTGACTGGCGGTTTGCGAATCGTCAGTGTGCGTTTCGAGACCAGCTCGCGCAGTTCGGCGTCGGTCAGATCGCGTTTGTTCTTGTCAGCCCGCAGATCTCCGGCGCTATA
>JACMLA010000016.1 GCA_014379815.1 Bryobacteraceae bacterium
AGATCGAGAAACTTCCTGCCGCTGACGGGGAGGGATTCCACGAGCTTCGCGTTGATGGAGGTTCCCGGTTGGGTACGATTGGCGTTGAGCCTTGCGGACGGGACGGCACGCGAGGCTTCCTGATCCTGCCCGCTTCCGAGGACGAGATTTACACTCCGGGTCTCGGCCACTCCCAACACGAGATCGCGCCGGGAAGCGCCGAAACCAGGGTGGCGCGCCGCTATTTGGTAAGTGCCGAGCGGCAACAAAGAGGCCCGATATCGTCCCCCCGCATCTGTCTTGAAAAGGCGCTGCAGTCCAATGTCGAAGTTCCTTATCCAAACGGATGCATCGGCTAGAATGGCACCGCGCTCGCTGAGCACTTTCCCTTCGATCACGCTGTTTGTCACCTGGGCGAAAGTTGACACGGGAAGCGCCCAGAGCACAATGAGACACAGACTTCGTCGCTTGAACACCAGCCTGCCCAACGGCCCTCTCCTGTCAGAAACGTATACGAAAAGTCAGATGCCAGCCTCTCTAGGGGTGACTCGGAGAACATTATCACATTGATGAGGTGAGCTATGCGCGTTTTCCGAACCGAAATCACCAAGGCGGAGCGCATAAAGAAATCGACTCGGAATCACGACCTGCAGTCCAACTCCGTTCCGAAGGAACATATGTCCTGAAACCGGCAGGGGTGCGCTAGGGGGTTGTGTTGCAAGATCGCATGTCACCGGTGCTGGTAGCTTAAAGGCACACGAATGACGACCAGGCCCGCGATCTTCAAATGGCGACAGACCGAACCTCAACTCATCCTTTGCGCCGTGCGCTGGTAGCTCCGGTACTCGCTTTCTTTACGAGACGTCGAAGAACTGCTCGAAGAACGCTGTCTGGTCGTTGACCATACGACGGTATGGCGCTGGGTGCAGCGGTATGGGCCGGAACTGGAGCAGCGCCTGCGACGACATCTCAAACCGACCAACAAATCCTGGCGTGTCGATGAGACCTATGTGAAGGTGAAGGGACGCTGGTGTTATCTGTATCGAGCCATCGATTCGGCCGGCGCCACGATTGACTTTCTGCTGTCTGCCCTACGAGATGCCGATGCAGCCAAACGGTTGTTTCGCAACGCTCTGAGCACGCCGTCACACCCGCAGCCCCGGGTCATCAACACCGATCTCGCACCCATCTACAGTTCGGCTATCCCAGCTATTCAGAAGGAAGGGACGCTTGGGCCCCGCTGCCGACATCGACCTGTCCGATATTTGAACAACATCATCGAGCAGGATCACCGCGCTATCAAGCGCCGGGTCAACGCCAAGCAAGGCTTCCGAGAGTTTCACGCGGCTCGACGAACGATTCAGGGCTATGAGGCATTGAACATGATCCGGAAAGGGCAGGTTCGGTGGCTGAGGGGGAACGACGTTCGGCGTCAGGTTCAGTTCATTGAAAAGCTGTTCGAGGTGGCTGCTTAAGATCGCTACACGAATGCCGCACCTGATTCAGTTTCTGCACATCTTCAAAGTTGCAACACTACCAATCGACAGTGCCGACGGAGATCGGATATACGCGGCGCCACGCCCCAACGAGCAGGCCGCGCTTACTGGAAGCTTTCCATTAATACGAGATCGCCACCGCGAAATTCACTGGGAGCAAACAGAAAC
>JACMLA010000167.1 GCA_014379815.1 Bryobacteraceae bacterium
CGCCTTCAGATCGGCGTTCGACTGAATGAATTGCCACAGCTTATAGCAGAGCGCGTCGGATCGCCTGATGCCTCCGAGATGGAGCGAATAGGCTCCGGAATGGGCGACTTCCACGTCGGAGAAGTTCACCATCAACATCGCCGGGGCGATGCGCTGCAACACCTCTTTCGCGATGATCAGAGTAAGCTCGTCGCCGCTGGTCGGTGCTTCCGGCCCGTGGATGAACTTAGTAAGTGCAGAGACGAACGTGCTCTTCACCTCCGGATCCTGAAAGGTGGACGCAGAAGGGACACCCCAACCGATGCGTTCGTAATCGGTCTCGAGCACGGCTGTCATTTCCTGCAGGATCTGTTCCCGCTCCAGTTGCTTGCGGGAGCTTTGTCCGGTGATGATCCTTTCCACGGCTTCAATCATCAGCTGCTTGGAAAGGATGACATTTACGCCGGGGCTGATGTTTGCGGTTAGCTGCTTATTGCTGGTGACAACCCAGGTCTGGTCGTGAGCGAGCTTGCGTTGTTTCTGCAGGTAGTGGAAGAGCGTGGGATTGGTCGGCTTCTCACTTCCCCAGTCGTCGACGTGCTGCCAGACACCGGTGATAATACTGGAAATCGTGTTGAAATGCGAGGTTACACCTTCGTTGACCGTGTAAGGGTAGAACAAGGATTGAGGAAGGAGATCGTTAAACAGATGCGGGATGTGGACCAGCCCCTCATTAGAAAAACTTTCCTGCCGGCGAATGCCGCCGATGGTAACTAGGACGACACGCCTGGGGAGTTTCTGCGGGCGGGACGAAACTCCCCCGAGCGCCTTCTGCGCAGCCGCTGCCGATAGAACGTCGAGCAGTAGTCGTCTGGTCATCGGCTTCGTCACTCCTCAGAGACCAAGCTTACAAATTATTCAGCTTCCTGACAACGGGAGCGCTGGTGCATCGAGTTGGACCGACTTTTCGAGGTACCCGGCCGGGCCCGGAGGACTCACCTCTACACGCTTGACTTGCCCGGGAATGCTGCCATATACTTCCTCCACGTAATGCAATCAGGTTACGCCGGTTGCAGTTAAAATAGCGCGAGCTTCCTCCGTCAGGAAGCCTGGTCCGGGGTCTACGTATGAATAAGAAATTCACGCGATATTGCCTTTTCACTCTCACCCTTGCTGCAGCGTGCTGGGCTCAGCGCGATCTGGGAACCATCGTCGGCACCGTTACAGACCCACAGGGCGCCGCAGTCTCTAACGCCAAAGTCACCATAACCGAAGATGCAACCGGACTCGTTTACGAGGTGGTTTCGGGGAGCGGCGGAGAGTATATCCGACCGGCTCTGAAAGCGGGCACCTATTCCATTCAGGTGGAAGCAGCCGGCTTCAAACGGGCTGCGCAACGGAACGTCGTGCTGACAGCGGGCGACCGAACCGGTGTCAACATCACCCTGAGTCTCGGCGAAATATCGCAGACTGTGGAAATACTGGCGGATTCGCCTCTGCTACAGACTGAATCGACGGTTCTGGGCGCCAACGTGACATCGAAGCAAGTGGTCGAATTACCACTTGGCGGGCAGAGAACCTTTACCTTTCTCGCGCGACTGTCCCCCGGCGTGGTTCCAGCGGAACCGGGAGCCCGCGACGCGGTCGGCGGCGGCTTCTCGGCAAACGGCGTTCGATCCAACGGACAAAACAACTTCCTGCTGAACGGCGTGGATAACAACGTCAATGTAATTGACTTTCTCAACCAGACGGCGTACGTGGTGGGTCCTTCGGTGGAAGCAATCGGTGAAATTCGTGTCATGACCAATGGGTACAACGCCGAATACGGTCGTGGTGCGGGCGGAGTTGTAAACGTCACGCTAAAGTCCGGCTCTAACCAGATCCACGGCTCCGTGTTTGAGTACTTCCAGAATGCGGCGCTGAACGCCAACCGGTGGGAAAACAACCGGGCGGGCAAGCCGAACGGTGGGTTTGGCCAGAATCAGTTTGGTGCAGCCGTTGGCGGCCCGCTGATTAAAAACCGCACTTTTTGGTTTGCCGATTATCAGGGAACCCGCGTGAACTCTTCAGGTGGGGCGGTTCAGAATCTGGGCAGTTCCGGGTTTTTCACCATCCCCGATCCCGCCTATAAAAACGGCGATTTCTCCCGCCTGCTGACGAACGAGCAAATCGGGACTGATGCCCTGGGCCGCCCGATTGTCTCCGGCCAGATTTTCGATCCGGCGACAACCCGCACAGGTCCGGGCGGAGCCTCCGTGCGCGACCCCTTTCCAGGAAATCGAATTCCGTTGAACCGCCTCGATCCGGTGTCACTGAAAATCCTCGCTCTGTTTCCGACTCCAAATGCAGGCTCCGCTACTGGATTTCCGCAAAACAATTACTTCGTGACGACAAAGGGAAGGCAGACGGTCGACCAGTACGATGTTCGGATCGATCATAAGATCAGCGATAACGACAGTATTTTCGGGAGCTTAAGCTGGTCGGATTCGGACAAGCTGAATGAGCAGCCTCTTCCGGGCGCTCTGGACGCGACCTACTTCAACTCAAACGCTGAGATCACACTGGCCAGAAATGCAATGCTGAGCTACACGCGTGTATGGACGCCATCGATCATCACAGAGACGCGCGCTGCCTATACCCGCCTGGTGACCTCCCGGTTGCAGGCCGATCCCGACGTCGACCAGTTCAAGGCGTTCGGAATCGGCGGCTACAATCCAACCACCACGCTGAACGGTGGATTGCCTTCGACTAACATTGAACGCTACAGCGGCTTTGGTGCTTCGGACTGGTTGCCCTCCAAGGAATACAGCAACGTTTGGGACTTCATCCAGAACGTCTCCATCAATAAGGGCACGCACGCGATGAAGTTTGGCGCAGAGTATCGTCCGATCAAGTTCCCGTTTTTCCAGGTACCGAGTCCGCATGGAAACTGGACGTTCGATCGCCGCAGCACCTCCGCGCCGATCGGGAATTATCAATCGACTGGCGATGCGTACGCATCCTTTGCGCTGGGCAATGTATACAACGGGCAGATTTCGACGAACAACTTTATTTCCTCGCAAAAGAGCGCCTGGGCTTTCTTCGCGCAGGATGACTGGAAAGTGACTTCGAAGCTGACTTTCAACTATGGCTTGCGCTACGAGAGGTTCACGCCGATCGACGAAAAATTCGGACGCCAGTCGAACTTCGTGCTGGAAGACCTGACCCTTTACATCCCTAAGGGAAAAGATCAGGACGCGCCGCTTCCTCCGAACTTTGCTACGCAGTTTCCGCAGGTGAAGGTATCGCGGGGTCAGGTGCCCAGCACGTTAATCGAGTCTGACAAATGGAATTTCGGTCCCCGCGTCGGCTTCGCTTATAACGCATTATCGAGGACTGTGATCCGCGCCGGCTACGGTATTTTCTACGGCGGCGAAGAAAACCAGGGGGGAAATCCGAATCGAGGTGAGGCCGTCCCGTTTAACGCCACCGTGAAGCTCGACCATCCGGATGATGTATTCGGGCCCAATCCCTTCTTCAGCGGCGGCGTTCAGGGCGGATTTCCATCGAACGTGTTTAGCCTTCCCGCACCGGTCGAGTTCCGCAGCGTTGCTACCAACTTCCGCAACCCACTTGTGCATAAGTGGAATTTCGCTATTCAGCGTGAGTTCGGTGGAAACACAGCACTGGAGGTTTCCTACGTCGGCAACCATCAGGCTCACCAGTTACTTCAACCGGACCCGAATGCCTGCGCCAATAGTCCAATTCCGAACCTTACCTGTAACTCACGCCGCCCTTATCCGAATATCGGGAACATTCAGGGCACGGCTACTTTCGGCTTCGGCAATTATCACGGGATGACAGCCAAGCTGGAAAAGCGGTATTCGAACGGGTTGAACTTCACGTCGGCTTACACTTACGGCCATGCGCTGGCGACCAGCGGAACTACGCTTAGCGGCTCCGATGGGTTCGGGAACAAGGACCCGAGAAACCTGTCGCTGAACTATTCCAGCGCCGCCTGGGATATTCGGCACAGCAGTGTGACTAACTTCCTCTACGACCTGCCGTTTGGACGTGGCAAGCGCTTCGGCGGAGATATGTCGCGGCTGGCGGATACTTTGGTCGGAGGCTGGCAGGTGAACGGGATTCTTACGCTACGCACAGGGTCTCCCTTCACGCTTCGAAGTGACCGTTGCGTGGCCAGTGTCGACTCTTGTTTTCCCGATCTCGTTTTTGGCAAAAACCCGAACAATGCCCCGTCCGGCGGACGCCGACCGGAGATGTGGTTCGACACCAGTGCCGTAAACCTGATACCCGCTCCGGGAACAGCCGGGAATCTCGGGCTACAAACGAATCGGAACCCGGGCCAGAAATACATGGACTTTTCGCTCTTCAAGCACTTTAAGTTTACTGAGCGCATCACCAGCCAACTGCGCGCGGAGGCTTTTAACATCGGCAATACCCCGCAGTTCGGTCACCCCGGGCACAATATCCAAAATACTGATTTCGGTGTCATCAATGGCACTCAATCGGGAAGCGAGCGCAAAATGCAAATGGCGCTTCGCATTTTGTTCTAACGCTCGTCGCACTGCTGACTAACACGGGCTTCATCCCTCGCGGGGTGGAGCCTTTGTTACTTGTATGGCGCCTCTCCTTATACTGTAAGAAATCGCTATGCTGTTGGTCGCCATTGTTCTACTAGCTAGTGCGGCTCCCCTGCCCCCTGCCGCCCGTTTGCCTTTACAACGAGGCATAGAAGCGCTCGATAAGAATGAGCTCGAAGCTGCTCGTACCAACTTTGAGCAGGCCAGCAAAATGGTCCCGCGCAACGCCTCGGTATGGTTATTGCTCGCGCAAACTTACGCACGGCTGAAGAACGCTCCGCTGGCTGCTGCTGCGGCCCTGAAAGCCGAGACGTTCGGCTCGACTGACAGTGAGATTGTTCACGGCCTGATTCATTTTTATGTAGAGACGCAGCCGGATTTGGTCCGGGCGGTGAAACTCGAAACAGCTTGCGTATCGAGGAATCCGAAAGACGCTGGCAAGGCTGCGGAACTGCGAACCATGCTCGGTAATGAGTACGTTCAGAAGAAAGAATGGGCAAACGCAGTCGAGCAGATGACGGCGGCCCTGCAGTTGACGCCTCGGGACGAGAGCGCCCACTTCCGGCTGGCACAGTTGTACCTTTTTCAACAAAAGTTCGATCCTGCTTTCTCGGTTCTGGAAAATGCACAGAAGCAGTTCCCATCCAGCGCAC
>JACMLA010000168.1 GCA_014379815.1 Bryobacteraceae bacterium
CAGCTGCCGATTCTCTGTCGCATAACAGATATCCTGAGCGGGGGGTGACTTAATCCCGGGAAACTTTTTGCCCAGCGCAGCAATAATGTCGCGTGTTTCGTCGAGACTGAGCGTGGTCTGCGTAAGAAAACAGGTCTTGTCGGGATCGGCGACCTGCAGACGCTCGACATCCGCCACTGTCTCCACGAGAACGGAGCTTTCCGGCGCCTCACCGAGTGTCCCGATAACTTCGTCGTGATCGCGGTGGCCGATCAGGATGATGGTGTAACCCTGACGGGCAAACTTGACGGCTTCGAGGTGAACCTTGGTTACCAGAGGACAAGTCGCGTCGATCACGCTGAGGTTGCGCAGCTTTGCTTCCGACCGCACCGCGGGGGAAACGCCGTGAGCACTGAAGATGACCCGGCCACCGGAGGGAACCTCTTCCAGTTCCTCGACGAAGACTGCGCCTGCTTCACGCAGTTCGTCAACGACATGGCGGTTGTGAACTATCTCTTTGCGGACGTAAATAGGAGCGCCGTAAGCGTCCAGTGCAATCTTCACAACATCGATTGCACGCACTACGCCGGCACAGAATCCACGAGGACTCACCAGTATAATTTTCCGTCCGGAACCCTGCATAGAAACACCAAGTATAGCAGTAACCTTACGCAAATCCCGACGCCCGCCACGAAACCTGGTCATCGCTTAACAACAAAATCGGGGTCACTTTCACAAGCCGAACCGAAGCCATACAACCTGTGTTCCCGAATGTATTCAAATACAGCCTCAGACAGCTCCGGAGGCGGTTCGCAGCGCGCCAGTTTCTCCCGGATGTGTGACGAAGAAACGTTCATTTGCACGCGGTCCAGTTCCAGCACGGAAGCACCCTGGGGAACTGTGTATTCATGCCCGGGCCGGGTAACGACTATGAACTCCACTGCGGCTACAACCTCGGTCCATCTATGCCAAGTCCGGATCTCGGAAAAGGCATCGGCGCCTATGAGAAACAGCAGCCTGGCGTCCGGGCCGAGATGCTGCCGGACTTCGAGAATGGTGAGAATGGAGTAGCTGTTCCCTGCCCCTGCTTCCAGATCGGACGCCTCGATGGCTGGTTCATCCCTGCATGCAAGCTGCACCATGGCAAGCCGATCGGGATACGGTGCTCCGAGCCGGTCCTGTTTGTGCGGCGGAACTGCGGCGGGAATCAGCAAAATACGGTCGAGGCGGAACGTATCCCGGGCGGCTCGCGCGACCGCAATGTGCGCGTTATGTACAGGATCGAACGTTCCACCGAAGATAGCGAGCGGCAAAAGCTCACGCTAGCATGGCTCTGCTCCAATCCAGCGAATGGAAAAGTTCTGCATCGAACAGGCATTTTTCGGGGTTAAGCCGGAATCAAACGGAGTGTTCGCATCATCTTGCAGGCAGGTCGTGAAGACCATGAATGGTATACTGAGGGCTCGATTGAGCGAAAGTTTATTGCGTTTGACATATTTCGCCCGACATTCCGTACGCTTATTCCTTCCGCTTCTTGCCGCTGCCGTTCTTGTAGCGGAACCGGGGGGTAGTTCTACCGACGAAGTTGTTTCGAAGTATCGGCAGGCACTGGCAGCGCAACAGTATGCGCAGCGGGACATTGCTGCAGACGTAACCTTCGAAGCGCACATCCCGAAGCTGAAAAAGCAGGGTAGATTGAACGCTCTGCGACAGATCTCAAACGTCGGCAAAGTGACCTACAAGATATTGGGATTTTCCGGTGATGACACGGTAAAGAAAGAAGTGATTGCACGGTACATGAGCGCCGAGGTGGACTCGGCGAGCAAGCGCAGTGAGGAAGTTGGGATCACTCCAGCGAATTACAGTTTCAAATATAAGGGTCTGAATAACAAAGATGGCCGACAGCTGCACGTTCTGGAGTTAAAACCCAAAGCCAAGCGTGTCGGACTGTTTAAGGGTGAGCTCTGGCTGGAAGCGGACAGTTATCTGCCGGTTCGCGAACAGGGCAGATTTGTAAAAAGTCCGTCTCTATTTATTAAGAAAGTCGAGTTTACCCGCGACTACGAAATCCGGGATGGAATTGCGTATCTGGTGCACATGCAGAGCAAAACAGATACACGCATTGTGGGCGTAGCAGAGTTAAATGCGAACTATACCAACTACCATAATCTTCGGGATTCGGTTGCGGAACGTGTGGAAGAAGCCCGACGCGAGCTCAACGACTGAGATAAATACGGGTCGCGCCTCACTGTACCAGTGGCGGACGTATGACCCGAATCACTCCTTTTCTGCTGCTTTGTCTTTCTGCACCCGCTTTTTCCGCTGACGCGGCGTGGCAGCAACTGGAGCGCGCCTATGCTGCTCTTCGCGAAAGCCATTACGACAAGGCTGTCACAGAATTCCGCGCCGCTGTAACTGCGGCTCCGGAGCGGGCTTCGATCCGGAAAGACCTTGCTTACGCGTTGCTTAAGCTCGGTGAGAACGACCAGGCGCGGGACAGCTTCGCCGAAGCAATCCGACTGGACCCCGCCGATAAGCAGGTAGCTCTTGAATATGCGTTTCTCTGCTTCGAAACTCACAAGGAAGCAGAAGCGCGACGGGTGTTCTCTGCACTTGCCAGGAGCGGTAATGCAACCGCGAAAGCAGCGTTCGAGAGGATTGACCAGGAGTTGGCAACCGGCATCGAGCGCTGGCAGAAAGCCGTAGAGCTTACGCCGGACAGCTTCAGCGCCCATGAAGAACTGGCAAGACTGGCAGAACGCCGCGATGAGTTTGCGCTGGCTACCACCCACTATGCGGCTGCGTGGAAACTGCGGCCGACTGAACGGAAGTATCTTCTCGATCTCGGTCGTGTTGCGAAGCAGAGTGGCGAGGGCGAAAGGGCAACGGCTGCTTTGCTGGCTGCTTCACGTGGAGCGGAATCACGCACTGCCGAGCTCGCCCGGGCGCTTCTGCCGGATCGCTACCCCTGGGTGAATGAATTTCGGGCAGCCCTGACGCTGGATCCCGCGAATCATGCATTGCACCGGGAACTCGCGTTCTTGCTTCTTGAGATGAACCGTGGAAAGGAAGCGGCGGTAGAGTTTCGCCAGGTAATCCAGACTGACCCGAAGGATGCGTGGGCTCTGGCGCAACTGGGTTTTCTTCTTTTGCAGAACGAACCCGCCGAGGCGCTTCCGCTGCTCGACCGCTCACTGGCAGCCGGTGGTGACGATGAAGAACTGAAGGATCGGGTGCGCACGGCGCTGAAACTTCCGCAGGAGTTGAAGAAGAGACCAACGGCCCGGCGGGATGCTCTGCTTGAAGCGCGTCTGCTGGCTCAGAAAAGCCTGGATGCCGGGTATTTGAAAGATGCTGCGCGTTACCTTCGGATTGCTCATGAGCACGACCCACTGGACTTCAATGTATTGCTGAAGCTGGGCTGGACGCACAATCTGCTGCGCGAAGACAAGGAAGCGATGGAGTGGTTCCGGCTGGCGCGGCGCAGCCCCGATCCGGTAATCGCAGCCGAGGCGGGCAAAGCCTACAGCTCCCTGCAGCCCGAGTTTGCGCGTTTCCGGACCTCGGTATGGGCCTATCCGATGTACTCCAGCCGGTGGCAGGATTTATTCACATGGGCGCAGGCTAAGACCGAATGGCATCCTGCCGGGAAGATTGTGCCGTACATTTCCATGCGTTTCGCGGGCGATGTGCGCCGCACGACAAACAGTCTGGGTACACCAGGTTTGGGCACACAGGGTCCCGCGTACTTGTCGGAATCGGCTTTCCTGCCTGGAGTCGGTGTCGGAACACGCGTGAAGTATGGAATGCGGGCGTGGTTTGAGGCCGGCTATTCGTTCAGTTATCTGAAGCAGGGCGATGCACCGCGTGGTCGTCCGGACTTGCGCGGGGGCCTGTCGTTTGCCCGCTCCATTGGAACGAACCTGGCATCACCCGGGCGCGGAATCTTCGCCGAGACTGCTGCAGATCTGCTCTATGTCAGCCGCTTCGATAAAGACACGATCCTGTATGCGCTGAACCGTGCGGGGTATACGCTCGGCGCCATAGGTCCGGCAAAGATCCAGGCAACGTGGAATCTGAATATCACTGCCGATCTTCGCCGCTTCGCCTGGGCAAATACCATCGAGCAAGGTCCAGGAGTACGGATCAAGCTAACGTGTTTCCCGCAGCCCATCATTATCTCCGTCGACGCTCTGCAGGGACGCTACACAGTGCTGGATGGCATCAGGCCTCCGGTGTACAACGACCTCCGCATTGGACTCTGGTATGCATTTTCCCGTTAGAATTCTGCTGCTCCTGTTAACCTCGATGGTTGCGTCCGCGGGCACGCCGGTGCTGCTGATTGGCGATGACACGGGGATCTGGCGGGAGATCTTCAGCTCTGTCGGTTTGCATCTCGGAGAAGCCAGTGACTTGCCTCCCGCCGCGCTTCCACGGAAAGCGGAAGAGGGCGCGATTGTGATCCTGGAAGGCCCCTCGATATTTGCCGAGCAGTTCGGGATCCGGCAAGCGGGCACACGCCGCGTTCCCACACGGCAGATCCGGGACTCACGTGCTCCGGAACTTCCGATTATCTGGGAGAAAAGTGTCGATCTCTTCCCTGTTTCGTTTCCTGCAGACGCGGTTATCTTTGCGAAGGAGAACTGGAGCGGAGCTCCGGTGCTGGTAGGTCTGCGTCGCGGGAAAGGTGCCGTGTTGTGGGTAGCCACGCAACCTGGAACTACGGGCTACGCTCGCTATCCGTACCTGCTGCAGGCGCTGGCGGACTTAGGCCTTGAAGTTCCGGCGAGCTCGAATCGCCTCTGGGCGTTCCTCGATACAAGTTACCGGACCCGCGTCGATGTCGACTTCATCGCTGACCGCTGGCAGAAGCTGGGCATTAGCGCGCTGCATCTGGCCGCATGGCACTTTACGGAGGCCGACAGCGTGCATGATGCCTGGCTCAAGAAGTTGATTGAAGCCTGTCACCGGCGCGGGATGCTTGTCTATGCATGGCTCGAGCTTCCCCATGTCAGCGAGCAGTTCTGGACCAGCCATCCCGAATGGCGCGAGAAGACAGCTCTGCTGCAGGACGCGCATCTTGACTGGCGCAAGCTGATGAACCTGACCAATCCCAAATGCAACGAGGCAGTACGACTCTCGGTCCGTGGAGTGATGGACCGCTTCGATTGGGATGGCGTCAACTTTGGCGAGCTCTACTACGAATCGCTGGAGGGTGCCGGGAATCCTGGCCGCTTCACGCCGATGAACGACGATGTGCGGGCCGAGTACAAAGCGCTCACCGGCACCGATCCACTCAGCTTATTCCAGCCTGGAGTAAAGGCCGAAGCTCTTGGGAGCTTTCTCCAGTACCGGGCCGAGCTGGTACGCCGGATGCAGTCCGAGTGGATGCTGTTTGCGCGTGATTTACGGGAAACGAAACCGTGGCTCGATTTGGTTCTGACACATGTCGACGATCGTCTGGATAGCACCATGCGGGAAAAAATCGGCGCCGATGCCGCGCGTGTCTTACCGCTGTTGAAAGAGCAGGATTTCACTTTTCTTGTCGAGGATCCGGCGACGGTGTGGCATCTGGGGCCCTCGCGCTACAAGGAAATCGCGGAACGGTACAAGCCGATTACTCCACGTATTGATCGCCTCGCGATCGACATCAATATCGTCGACCGGTACCAGGATGTCTATCCGACCAAACAACAAACAGGGACGGAATTGTTCCAGCTGGTACATACCGCGGCTCAGGCTTTCGGAAGGGTGGCTTTGTATTTCGAGACATCGATACTGAAGCAGGATCTTGGCTTGCTGCCTGCGGCGGCATCGGGCGTGAGCCGGCTGGAGAACAGGGGAACTGACGTCGTCGTGGAATCGAGGTACGGTGCCGGCGTTCACTTCAAGGGACCCTCTCTGGTGGACGGGAAGCCCTGGCCTATGGCATCGGACGACGTTGTGTGGCTTCCACCCGGCGCGCATGTGGTGTCGAAGGCTGGGACGGCGGTGGCTGGGACTGCGCTGGCTGCGACGACGCTAGCAGGAATACGCGTCGAGAATCTAAATGCGGACCTTCGCAGCGCCTCTTCTAGTGCTGTGGGTGTGCAGTTCGCGTATCAGTCCGGTTCGAGGGCGACGGCTTTGCTTAGCCGGCGACCCGATGTGGTGGAGATCGATGGCGAGCCGGTAAAGCCGGTGTGGTTCTCAGAGCGCACGCTGGTGCTGCCACGAGGGCAGCATGTAGTCAGCCTTCGCTGAGAAAAATTTCGCTGACAGAAAGCTGATATTGCCTGCCTGCAAGCTGGAAGTTCAGGTCTGGTTGCCGTTCCGCGCAATGCTCTGAGGGAGGTGCGTTCTGCCGGTAAACTTCGACAACTTGCTCAATCGGATCGATCACCCA